>CAMWJQ010000149.1 GCA_947174615.1 uncultured Lachnospiraceae bacterium | reverse complement strand
CTGCCAACCTATCGCCCCAAAGGACGGCTGGACTTTCAGATCTTATATGTCGCTTCCGGGAAAGCACATTTTTACTTCAATGATGATGGCACAGACACCGTGGTACATGCCGGAAACATGGTAGTCTACCGCCCTAAGGAGCCTCAGAAATACGAATATTTCGGCGTCAATCAGACCGAGGTATACTGGGTTCATTTTACAGGAAGTGATATTAAGAACATGCTCCGCAGTTATGGCATTACAGATGAAATGCGTGTCATCAACACCGGAACTTCGCTGGAATATACTCGAATTTTCAAACAGATGATCCTGGAATTGCAGCGCCAGCAATCCGACTATCCAGAGATGCTGACCCTGCTGCTGCGCCAGCTTCTGATCCTGATACACCGTCAGCTGACCACGAAAAATAAGATTAAGAATGTCTATCTGGACTCAGAGATGGAAAAGGCAATACAATACTTTAATGACAACTACAATACGGAAATCAATATCGAAGAGTACGCTGCATCAAGAGGCATGAGTGTGAGTTGGTTTATCCGCTGCTTCAAGCAGCATGCCGGTACGACGCCGATGCAGTATATTGTATCTATCCGTATCACCAACGCGCAGGTACTTCTCGAGACGACAGATTATAACGTGACGGAGATTGGAAATATCGTGGGGTATGATAATCCGCTGTATTTCAGCAGGATTTTTAAGAAACAGAAGGGGGTGTCGCCCTCGGAGTATCGGATGCAGCTAAAAAAGGGAGGAGGATGCGCTCCTCTCCTTTTGGGTGCCCGGCTTCCGTGAATACAGCGCTGCTCTTATACAACAGCTTCGACAATGGTCCTGCCGCCAGCCTTGATCTCGCGGACACCTGTTTTTTTATTTTGATTAAAGTTAAAACTGAGCATATATCCTTTATCTTTATGATAAAATTCCAGATAATCCAAAAGCTGCCGCTCTCCCCGCTCATTATACTCATTGCCATGCCAGATTTTCAGCTCGACAATAAACTGCTCTCCGAGGTAGTCCACAATGACATCTGTACGTCTTTCATCTCTTGTCTGCGACTCCAAGTAATAGTTCCCTGTGCCATTGATAATCGGCTTCAGATATAGCAGAAAAATCTTGCGCCCGTACTTCTCAATAAATCTTGTATCCTTTTCGCTGCATATTTCCGTAAAATAATCCACAAACTTCTTCAGTACCAGCGTCATGTCGAGCCTGTTATTTTGAACAAATGCAATCCTGTCGCTTCCACCCTGTGAGTAGGCATCACTTCCTGCTTCCTCTGCCATAAACAGATTCAGCAGACACATCTCAAACATACGATTCGCGATCGCCACATGACCGTTTTCTTCCTTGAGAAACCCGAACATAACACCCAAATTAATCGAACGATGCTCAGGGCTATATGTTATCTTTTTCCCCCGATATATAATGTCCTCTATCACATCATGAAGATCCGTATACGTGTCCAGCTGTTTCACCATACTCTCAAACAATAGCGAGCCTTCTTTTAAGATCAGCGATACCGCTTTTTCCACTCCTTTTTTTGTCCATGCCTTCCCCAAGGTTTCGTATCCGTCACTTCCGGCTATTTTTTCATCAATACGTTTACAGATTAAAGAAACCAGAACAGGATAGCCTGAGGTATATGCGTAGATTTCTTCCGCGAGAACTCCCGTGTCCATACCCGTATGATAATCCCATTCATACTCCTCAAGCATCTCAGAAATCTGAGTCGGTGAAAAGCTCATATCTACATCAAAATCCGCCGCGATATTCCACGGACTGTTATACTGATGCTCCGATTCAGGACGCAGCTTTAATTTCAAATTCTTAATACTATATACCCCCACAAGGATTACAGAATGAAATGCAGGTATTTTATCCCGTCTCAGATAAGATGCCCGAAGCTGTGCCAAAAAGTCAACAAACACTTGATTATTGCTTGCGCTGTCCACCTCATCGATCATCAAAACAACCGGATTCAAACTGCTTATACAGATGCTGCTGAGACACACAAACAAATCCTTTAAACCGTTGTCCTTTTTTTCCGCAAACTCCCTTAGCGGACTTAATAGCGCGTCCTTGTCTTCCACCCCACTGATTTCAAGCGCCTCAATCAACACCTCCGCAAAAGCACGTGCAAATGTAGACGCATCTGCAAAATCCTCCGTTCCAAACTGCTGAAAATCCAATGACAGGACGAGATAGTCGTCTTTTAAATATTCTTCCAAAGCGTTTAAAGTCGTCGTCTTTCCATACTGGCGTCCGCGGTTTATGACAAAATAACTGCCGTCATCTACATAATCTTCTTTTATTTTCTTCAATCTGCGGTCTAGCTTCACCATATAATGCCGCTGCGCACTGCAGGCGCCTGTTGTGTTAAATCTGCGTTTCATGCTGCATCCTCCGTTGTTTTATGTAGAACTAATAGTATTACTGTTTAATATTCTACGCGATTCCATGTTTTTGGTCAATAAGTACTGCAAATCATTAAAAGATACTATCGAATATGACTGCACTCAAAAAACACTGCACGCGACACGCATTGAACGTTGTCTGTACAGTGTAAGGAACTGTTCAAAAATTACTTGTGACAAGAACAGCTGAAACGAAGTTATCCCTTTAGCCACGCATCTCTTTTGGTGACATAGAGTGCCTTAAAAATATCAATATCCTCCAAGGTTGTGATTTTAATATTTTTGTTTGAGCCACATGAAAAATGAAGCTCCTCTCCAAGCGCCATCATCAAGGTGTTGGTATATACTGCATTTGTGATGCCCCTTTTTAGCGCCTCCTTGTGTGCCCAGAGCACTTTTCCATATTGGTACGCCTGTGGGGTTTGAACGCGCATAATATCATTTCGGTCGATTCCGATATGTCCTTTTTCTCCATCCTCTGTGCGCATGATGGTCTCCTGACAGCGAATTGCAGAGAGTCCTGAGCCGTACTGTTCTGCTTTTGCGATGCAGTCTGTGATAATCTCCTGCGAGATCATGGGGCGTACTGCGTCGTGGATGATGACGATATCCTCCTCTTTGCAGGTGTCTTCTAATGTAAGAAGTGCGTTGCGCGCTGAGGACTGTCCGTTCTCACCCCCGCCGACAATCCAGCGCAGCTTTGTGATGCCTGCTGCCGAAGCGTAGCCTTTGAGAACATCATGCCAGCCGTCAATGCAGGAGACAATGATGCCAGCCACTCTAGGGTGTGTCTGGAATGCTTCCAATGTATAGATAATGATCGGTTTTTCGTATATGCTGATAAACTGCTTTGGAACGGACTGCTCTGTGCGCGAACCGTTTCCACCAGCAAGAATCAATGCGATATTCATATGTCCCTCTCTCTTTTTTGCCATGATATTTCCCTGTTGGATAGACCGGCGAACTTAAATTTGTTCATCACAACTATATATCTCCATTTTTCATGGCATAGAGCGCTTTGAACATGGCGACATCCTCCACGGTGTTTATTTTCAGGTTCTTGTCAGAGCCTTTTGAAAAATAAACATTTCTTCCAAGTCTTGAAATGATATTGTTTGTGTCATTCTCATGCTCGATTCCCTTTTCCAGCGCCTCCTCATGTGCCTTTTTTAATTCCCCGAGAAAATATGTCTGCGGCGTCTGAATGCGGCGGAATGCATACCGCGAGATGGAAATCCTGCCTGTCACACCGTCGTCAGTCATCATCACGTTGTCCATAGAAGTCACTGCCGCGACGCCCATGCCTTTCTTTTTGCAGGTATAGATACTGTCAGAGATAATTGTGTCGGACACCATAGGGCGTATCGCATCATGAATGATGATAATATCCTCTGCCGAACACTCCTCCATCAGCCTGTCCACAGCGAATTTTGAAGTCTCCTGCCCGGTTCTTCCACCTGTTATAACCCATTTCAACTTGCTGATGCCAAATTGTTTTGCATAAGCCTCCACCATATTTTCCCAGCCCTTTAGACACGCGACCATGACCGCATCAATCTCAGGATGATGCTGGAACGTTTCCATTGTGTATACAATGATAGGACGGTTATATACATTGACAAACTGTTTGGGGATGTCCATTCTAAATGTTGGGTCCGTACCTGCCGCAAGTATCAGGGCGATGTTCATCTTGTGCACTCTCCTTTTTCTTTCATAGTAAAATATTACTGCTATTTCTATATTTTAAATTCAAATCTTTTTGATGGGTGCGCCCTATCTTTTTCACATACAATTCTCCTGAGCAGTCTGCCCTTGGTCTGCACACAAGGATGTCCTCAGGATCTGTACCGTTTTTTGTACTCCCTGTTTTATAGGTGTCAGTGCCCTCCAGCCGAGCTGTTCAATCCTGCTGCTGTCCAATACTGCTTTCGTTGCAGTGGAATACCCTGCTTTCTCCGCAGAATCCGGCAGTTCAAAAACCACTTTTGTTCCAGCCTCATTCGCAAGAAGCGAAGCAAGGTCCTTAAGCCGGATCACAGATGCACTGTCGGCAATATTCACCGCACTGCCGCTTTCTCCCCGTAATAACAAACAGAGCGCCGCTGTCGCCGCGTCCACTGCATAGGTATAAGAATAGAGCTGGTTTCCCTCACTCTTTAATACGATATCCTCACCTGCCACAGCCCTTTTGATAAACTGCGCAATTGCCTTGGAATCCTCTGCGGACATCGTTGGTCCGTACACGCGTGAAAACCTTCCTATCACAAAATCCTGTCCCTTTTGTGATGCGAAAGCGTTGCAGAGTGTTTCGCCGAGACGTTTGCTCTCACAATATCCGGCGCGTGTGGTGTTGCAATTGATATAACCTAAATATTCTTCATCAAACTGATCCACATCATTTCTGTTTTCGCCGTAAATTTCCACAGAAGAAAAGAAGAAAAAGCGTTCACAGTGATGGGATGCAGCATACTCTAGCAAATGACAGGTGCCCTGCACATTGGCTGTAATTGTGCCGATGGGATCTGCGGCATAAGCGCGTGGGTGGGTATTGCTGGCGGCATGGAGGAGGTAGTCGATGTCTCCTAACTCTGGCAGTGGAGTTGTGATATCATGAGAAATCCATGTAAAACTGGGATCATTCCAATATGCATCAAAACGTGTTCTTGCATTTTGCTCGTTGCGGCTGACTGCAATTATATGTACTTTCTGTTCATTCTGTAAGGCGTTTTTGTTTTGATACATCAGTATATCAATAATTACTGAAGCAATCATACCTGTAGCACCAGTGATCAACAATGTCCTTCCTTCAAAGCATCCCCATGGCAGTTCCATGCTGACTGCCTGTACAATATCTGTTTGGTAAAGTAAATTCATTAATAATCCATTCATTGCAATTCCGCCTAGCATCCTTCTATAAGCATTTTATCAAAAACACTATTTACCGCTGGATCAGACAAAGCCTGCATTAATCTGTTGATAATAAATGCCTTATCTTTGTACGAATTTTCTTTCGCAACACTGTTGACCCAAAAATCTACTTCAGACATTATATTCTTTATCCAGATATCAAACTGCTTTGGATAATTTATCTCATAACATGAAAAATCCATCTTCTGCTGCATCCGGGCAATGTACGAATTCTCAAGCTCATCCCTTATCTCTGTGTATACCTTCACTTTAATATTCTTTCCAATCTTTTCTTCAATTGTCCTTCTGACAGACACTATGGTATCCGCATTTAATACAGCGATTACAATGAGATCAACTTCACCGCTGTCATTCAGTTCCTTTACCTCATCAATGCTTTTTACCATATATCCATTCAGTCTTATCCCACATTTATTCTTGTCAGAATCGCAGTAGGCAGAAATCATATATTTCATTTCCAGCAAGTCACATAATAACCTTGAAGTACCCAGCGTACCAGCTCCCCATATGATGATCTTCTTTATATCTTCCATTTCATTCACAGCCTGCCCTCCTTATTACTACGAAAGTTCCTTCAAACCTCAATTAATAAAGTTCTTATCTGCATAAACCATTCTATACCTGCCGCGATTCTTATAAAAATATAGTGTCATCAGCCGTTCCGAGATAAATCCCGGATATCGGTTCATATACATATCCTCTTTCGTTCCTCCGTGCAATGTGACTGCGTGTAAGATCGGGAACATCCATCCACACAGATCATCCAGTACCTCCCTCCGCATGACAAACATATTACACGGCAGATACAGACTTCCTGAAAACACTTGCACTGCATCTGTATAATCGTCCGGATTGTGTTCTCTGAGATATTCCATCAGATATTCCCAGTCAGACGGATCATGACGCTCCCTGTAATTTTCTCCAATGCTTGGATAAACAAAAGTCGGTACTGGAAGAATCACATCAATATCATTCCAGATCATAATATCCTGCCATTGGTCAGGCAAAACGAAATGCCGTCTATAATGCGACAACCCTACGATCTCTTCTTTTGCATTCTTCCATATCCAGTACAATGCTGTCAGTTCACAGTACTGCCGATTCTTTGATGAAATATTTTCTCCTGTACAGTCAGTCAACACATCTGGAAATAACCGTTGTTTCGTCAACGCTGCTCCAGCCTGAATCACTTTCTCATATTCCGGACGGACATAACCTGTCTGCAATGTATTATCATATATAGATTTTACCATATAGATAACTATATCAGGCTGTCTAACAGGCAGATCAGTTACCTTGATAAAATCTATATGCTGCTGTTCATAATATTTCTTTACATATGCATTCCGAAAATAATTATCCATTTCAACCGTTACCGGAATAATGCGCCGCATTCCTTTTCTCAAGAGCCTTTCCCTGATTCCGGCATGGTATATCCCCTTCGTTGCAATAAACACATCGCATGAACTGTCTATCTCATCGATCGAGTTAAGCATTTTCACTGGTATTTTGTCCACTACTGCTCGATTCCCCTCCATGTCGTCTACAAGAAATGAAACAATATCCGTATCCGGATAAAGATACTGTATATACCCTTTGAGTGTTTTCGCGCGTGACTGAGCGCCAAAAATATAGACTTGTGATGTAAATTCATATTTGTCCTGCATCCCATCCCACATCGCTTTCGTTAAAATATTTCTCCAGTTTTTCCGTATCCAACCAAAAGATCTGTCTTGATTTTATCCCTGTTCTTATCAAGTTCTCCCAGATCGCGTGATATGCCACTTCATTAAATACTGTGACAAGGATCTTATCCTTATCCTCAATGACCACGTTTTCCAGCATATCAACATTGACATCTGCCCTCTGATAGCATGATGCATTCTGATCCACAAATGCCTTTACTTTTAATCCTGTACAGGATTCTGCATACCGATACACAGCCTTACCCAATGCACCTGCTCCATAAATTACAACCGTATCACCCGACACGATATCAGGGTAAGGAAACAGGATACTTTCTTTATCCACACCTGCAAACTTACCATATGAACGCGCCAGCAGATTGTTTATAGTGTATCTTAACAATTGCCGTTCCATATCAGTATAAATACTCTGCTGCATGAATGATCTTTTCAGGAAGTCATGCAAAAGGATGGCATTATCATATTCCTGTTCTACAGTGCCATACCCGGACATCATGGAATCCTGATGATGACAGTAATGATAATGTGCCGTATCAAGCACAACAACACATTTTGCCGCTGAAAGCACTGGATAGGAAATTGTTGCATCCTCACCAACACGAATCAAGGGAGGCACTTTATCTATATGTTCCATGATCTGTTCCCGGCGGAAAAGTTTATTCCATAAATAGGGCTGAATACCTAGGCAGAAAAAATCACTGCAGCTGATCATGTTTCCAAGCAGATACTTCCGCTGTTCAGTTGTACTGTAACAACCTGTCGGAATTGAGTTCAGAACAGAAAAGCATTCCCCATCGTAATCTTCCTTTTTGCCTTCCACGACAACATCTGCATTTTCCTGCACGACTGCATTATACAACGTCTGATACATCTCCTTCTCCATCCAGTCATCCGGATCGGCAAATCCAACATACTCCCCTGACGCAATACTGACACCTGCCTGTCTTGCGTTTACCAGACCGCCATTCTCCTTATGTACTACTTTGATCCTCGGATCTTTCCGTGCATATGCATCGCATATCCTGCCCGAACAATCTTTGGAACCATCATCAACCAGGATGATTTCCAGCTCATGATACGTCTGCTCTAATATACTGTCTATGCATCTGGACAGATATTTTTCCACATTATATACCGGCACAATGATACTTATCATCTTAATCCTCATTTCTATGCAGCCTGCTTCAGATTACCTTTATGATCTCACTATTATATTTTTCATCCGAAATCGTTTCTGGTACAACCCTTCCAAGCGGAGCCTCGTTCACATATTTTCCCTCGACTGCAATTTTTCTGTCTGCTTTCCTTATAAACCACTCATATTCAATATCAAGATGCCCGATATCCAATGCCTGAAATCCCTCCCGTGCAAGGTCATATGCAAGCACTGTAGCAGTATGTCCCATTGCGATCAGTATCAGTCTGTCTTTACCTGTCTGCCGCGCCTGCGCAAGCAACTCTTCATATTTCTCAAATGCATTTACAGCCGGACCTAAAATCCGTTCACAAGACCTTGCATTGCTGATCAAATCATTTCCCACGCCAAATCTTGTTTTTTCACCCTCGATAATCGTAATATCCCTGTCTTTCCACAATTCCCTTAATGCCCTAAATTTGCCATAAGCTTCACACGAATCAACATAATCTATATATGGT
>CAMWJQ010000148.1 GCA_947174615.1 uncultured Lachnospiraceae bacterium | reverse complement strand
AATTTAAGTTTTTACCTCGTTTCATTTACGTTTTCTCCCGAATTTTATCTCCTTTTATTTCACATAATACTCCTTTCTTGATTTTTTCTTTTTAAAGTTTTATAATATTTATCATTCCGTGCAGACAACTTGTCCAAAACAGCCACTATTAAACTATATTCAAAAATGCAAAGGAGTATGCCATATGCCGCAAAACTTATTTTCCACCGAATTTTTCAGCTGTCTGATCTCCTCCGAGACAAGCAACCGCTTTTCCCTGTCCGATTATTTTGAAACTGCCTACCGCAGAGACTATGACTTCTGCGGCAGCCTGCCCTGTGAGTACTGTCACAAAAGTGTATCTGTCACATCGCCCTTTTCCTACGAGGCGGCAAATCTCGACGCCCTGTGTCTGGTGCATACAACCAAGGGCGCGGGAAGGCTGTTCTGCGAGAATGCAAACGGCATCAATGCAGGCTACGACCTCACCAAAGGCACGTTAGCTGTCATCGACTGCCGCAAAAATCATAAGCTTGTCTGCCAGCACAATATCTGGGAATACACCATCTGTTTTGTGAGCACCACCGTGCTGGCTTACCATTTTTGGAAGATATGCAGCATGGGCGACTTTATCTTCAAACTTGACAACTATTCTGATATCCTTGCGGCATGGGAACAAGTGTTGCGAAACGACACCGATGATGAGATCCACGGCATCATGCGCGCGCGCAGCCTCATGGGGCTCTTTACACAGCTTTATCTGGTGCGCTCTATTGAGCATACCGGCTCCTATCATATCCCCTCCTATATCGCCGACATGCACCACCGCTTTCAGACGGCTTACGCTGAACCGTACTCCTTGGATGAACTTGCCGTCGAATACAAGGTCAACAAATATCGTCTGTGCCGCGAATTTGCAAAATATTATGAATACACGCCCATACAGTACCTAAATAAAATCCGCATTGACAAGGCAAAGGAAATGCTACTGAACACCGATGATAAGATTGTGGAAATCAGCCAGACGGTAGGCATCGAAAACACGAACCATTTCATCCGGCTCTTCAAAGAAAAAACCGGTGTCACCCCGCTCACATACCGCCGGGAGACACCAGTCATCAATTAACTGGGATATTTTTCATTCAGTTTCCTTACCGTTGACCGCTCTATGATTCTGCCATTCACGATATGGACGCTGGCGTTCATAGAAATGTTCTCAATGCGCCTGATAATGCAGGAAAGCGCGATCTTGGACATCTCCCCCATATCCACCAGATATGTCGTGATCCTAGAGTCGCCATACTCCGCGTAAAGGTAATCATCGTACCCCACGACGGAGATATCTTCAGGAACACGGTAGTTTTTCTTTTCCAGCTGCCGAATCAGCGCATATGCCGTCACATCATTATTGCAGACGAAAGCAGTCGGCATGTCTTTGGGCAGCTGCAGTGTGTATTCCGGACCGATAACACCGTCATTGTAATCCCGGTCCTTGATGATCCAGTCCTGCCGCGTCTCAATGCCGTTCTCCATCAGCGCCTTGCAATATCCAAAGTACCTGTCTGTGATGCTCTCGGTAAACATCAGGCTCCCGACATAGGCAATGCGCGAATGCCCGTTTTTGATGAGATACTCTGTCATGCGGTACATGCCGTTAAAGCCTGCCGACACCACGCAGTCCACCACATCCTCATCATCATAGAAATCCATAAAAACCATCGGTATCCTTTTATTCTGGTAAAGCATCTTGAGATAGTCCCGCTTCGGTTTGCCGATCACCACGATACCGTCTATCTTCTGATTCTCCGTGATCAGCTTGGGAAGCATGAGATTCTCCGCATCATAATTCGATATGACCTCCAGCATGGAAAAGCAGTTTTTCTTGACGGCACGCGTGGCAAACTCCTGATACATTTTCCAGTAAAACGACGCAAATCTGGCAAAATACACTTCAAACGTGATCACGCCGATCGTGTAGGATCTCGACCTGCCCGTCTGCACCGCATGTATCGGCGTGTAACCCATCTCGTCGGCAAGTTCCTTGATCCTGGCGCGCATCTCCTCACTGACACCCTTCTGCCCTGACAGCGCTTTGGACACCGTGACGACACTGACGCCCACTTTCTCCGCGATATCCGCAAGTTTTACAGCCTTGACCATCTTTATTCCCCCTCATCATTTTTGTGACTTTTTCTTATGCCTGTCTCAACGAGATAAGCCGTGCCCTGAAATCCCCCCTTAGACTCGGCACCAAAAGCCCTGCCTTCATCAGCGTGTCACCGCTGTATAGCTTATCCTCAATCTCATCATCATTCTCAAACACGACCTGATACGCCTTCTCAGCATCAAGACCCTTTAACAGGATACGCCTTGACTTAAAGTTGGCTCTGTTCAAGACCTGCACAAAAGTGACAAGAGACTCCTTTTTGTCCTCACTCACCACCTGCCAGCAGTCATACTTGTGATTCTGCGCATACGACGCAATGCGGTAGTAATCCCCCTCTCTGACCAGATCATTGTACTTGTGATACATCGCAACCTGTGCCGGTATCATATCCCTGTCCTCCTTGGGAATCCTGGTCACATCAAGCTCGTATCCGAAGGTTCCCGCGAGCGCCACGATGCCGCGCGTCTCAAAAGGCGTCACGCGCCCTACGGTATGATTCGGACAGTCTGACACATGCGCCCCCATCGTGGACAGCGGATAGATCAGCGCCGTCCCCTCCTGTATCTCAAGGCGCTCAATCGCATCGGCGTCGTCCGAGCACCATATCTGAGGGCTGAAATACAGCATACCCGGATCAAAGCGCGCACCGCCGCCTGAGCAGTTTTCCAACAACAGATGCGGAAACTCCCTTGTCAGTCTGTCCTGCATCTGATAGACCGCAAGCACATAGCGGTGATACAACTCTCCCTGCCGGTCCGCAGGCAGCGCATAGCTGCCGATATCTGTGAGCTGGCGGTTCATATCCCACTTGACATACTCAATGTTGGCGCTGCGCAGCACGGACGCCACCTGCTCATAGATGCAGTCAACCACTTCCTGCCGGGACAGATCCAGCACAAACTGCTGTCTGGACTCTGTCCCAGGTCTGCCCGGAATCGCTATCGCCCAGTCGGGATGCGCCCTGTACAGGTCCGAGTCCGGCGAGATCATCTCCGGCTCAAACCAGATACCGAACTTCATGCCAAGCTTATTGACCTCATCCACCAGATACTTTAAGCCGCCCTGAATCTTCTCCTCATTCACTGTCCAGTCGCCAAGCGCACAATCATCAAAATTCCGCCTGCCAAACCAGCCGTCATCCATGACAAGCATCTCGATACCTAACCCGGATGCCTCCCGTGCGATGGACAGCAGCTTCTCGGTATCAAACTCAAAATATGTCGCCTCCCAGTTGTTGATCAGAATCGGCCGCTTCCTGTCCTTATATTCACCTCGTATCAAATGCTTTTTATAGAACTTGTGGAATGTGGCTGTCATCGCGTCAAATCCCTTGTCCGTGTAAACCATAACCACCTCCGGCGCTTGAAAGGAATCCCCGCTCTCAAGTTTCCAGCAGAAGTTCTCAGGGTGAATCCCCATCGTCATGCGGACAAAGTCAAACTGCGTCACTTCCGCCTGCGCGCGGAAATTGCCGGAATACACAAAATTCATCGCGTAGACTTCGCCGTGTTCCTGTGTCGTACTCTTTTCCACAAGTGCGAGGAACGGATGATCCTGATGGCTGGACTCTCCGCGGAACGAGCTGACATTCTGAATGCCATACCCCAGTGTTTTGCGCTGGATATGGCGCTCCCTCGCCCAGCTTCCGTGGAGGGACACCATGTCATAATCCCTGTTGTCCATATCGATGCATGCGGAATATACTTTCGTCAGATAAAAGGGTTCCTTTCCTTTATTTGTTACCTTCACACTTCTTGTGATGGCGTCGGCATCGTGAAATACCGTATACAACAGCTCCGCCTGCATTCCGACATACGTATCCTCGCAGACTATTTTAAGCGTCATGCAGTCCCGCTCTGTCCCGAAGGCTGCCGGAAGCCCCTCAAGCGCCGGCTTCCCCGCAAGAATCTCATGAGACACATAAGAGAGCATATTCCCCACATGTCCTGACGCCGTCCTGATGCCGATGCAGCTCTCCCGATAATCCCCGACGCCGCCTGTCGGATACTCAAACGGGAAACAGTCATAAAAGGAGCAGCGCTCCCTGTTATTCTGGCTTGGAACAAACGGCGGCTCCCCCGTCCGCATCAGATACGATGCATCCGCATCCTTCAGCCGCCTGCCGTAATAGATGTGCCCGACAAAATTTTCCTCGTCCACAATGCCGATCATATAGGTGGTATTTGGGGTATCCAGCTTAAATACACGTTCTTTCTCGTAATAAGTTATCATCCATGTGCTCCCTTCAATTTCATTCCTTTATGCATTATTTACATATTTAAGTATTTTCTTACCTAAATTTAGTTCTTTGCATATCTAACATAACACCATTTTATAAATTAATCAATTTTTAAAGTTAATTTAGTTCTAATTTTTACCTATTGCACATAATTTTTAAGAAAATTTTGGTAATATCGGGTATTAAGATTTTAACGCCTAAAAAGACCACCTGCATTACACAAGTGGTCTTTTACGCTTAACTAATCTTAAAAAACGTCATATCCTGCTCAAGCTGTGAGGAGATGGTCAGTAGCTTCTGTGACTCCTGTAACAGTTCTGAGATGGTGGTATTCAGCTGCTGCATCGCAGTGGCAGTCTCTGTCGCGGACGCCGCATTTTGTTCAGAGATCGCAGATAGATTCAGCATAATCTCCGACACCGTATTACGCACACGGTTACACTCGCTGATCGCGCCCTTGATCACTGCCGTCTTATCTCTCGACTGCGCGATACCTTCATTTACAATCTCAAACTGCTTCTGTGTATCCGCAAGTTTCTGATTCTGATCATTCGTGGCAGTCTCAACCTCCACCATCGTGTCCAGAGTCTCTTTGAACTCGTTGATAAGATTTGTGATGATGCCAAAGATGCTGTCCGCCGACTTGTTGGACTGGTCGGCAAGCTGCTGTATCTCGGACGCCACGACTGCAAAACCTTTTCCTGCCTCGCCTGCCCTTGCCGCCTCGATGCTGGCATTTAATGACAACAGATTCGTCTGGTCCGCGATGGAAGAAATTAAGGATGCCGCCTCCTCGATTTCTTTCACGGAATCATTGGTCCGCGTGATCTGCTGTGCGATGCGGTGGATTCCCTCTGTCATGTTGCTGTTTGAACGGCTCAGCGCGCTCAAGATCGTGACTGCCTCGTCGCTTGCCTGTTTCATGTGGATGGATGTCTCGTCAAGCTCCGAGATATCCGCATCCATTGTATCCATCAGCTCGCCGAGATTCACAATCTCGTTTGTGGAGGTCTCTACATCCTGTGCCTGATTGGTGGCGCCAAGCGCGATTTCTGAGATAGCCGCGTCTATATTCTCTGAGGTCTGTTCTGAACCTCTTGACATCATTTCAAGCTCAGAACCACTGTTCTTCAGCTCAATCCCATACTGCTTGACATTCGTAATCACATCGGACAATTTGTCTGTCATCCTGTTGAGCGAACGCCCAAATGTATCGAACTCGTCCCCGCTTCCTGTCTCTGCTTTGACCGTAATCTCGCCCTCGGAAATGTGTGTGAGCGTCCCCTTAAACTTTTTGATACTCTTCTGTACCGAAGTGATCACAAAGATTGTAAGAAGCACCACGAGCACTGCTCCCACAATAAACACAACATAGATTAACGTGGACATCGTCATCTTCTGTGTGCTGGTCAGCTCCTCAATCTTGCTGCGCACCTCTGAAGTCTCGCTGGTAAGGGTTGTATTCAAAGAATTATTCTCTGCCTTGAGTGCCAAAATATCCTTATCGTACTCAATAATGCTCTCCACTGCCGAAAGTTTTGTTGCGAAATTAGATGTGAGCGTATCCGCAATCTCTGCATCTCTTGTGTACAGCGGCGCATTTGTGACCAGTTCATTCAAGAGCGCAACAATATCTGTCGGATAGCTTCCTGTATCACTGCCCTCCGCCACAAGTTTATTGTATGTATCAAACATGCCGCCCGCATTTTTAAGTTCTCCCTCAAAGTCATACTTCACATCAAATGCAGTCGAAACGCTGATCTCCGGCATCTCTTTTTCCTCAAAGTACAGATCAAAAGATACATTTTTATAATCCGTTATATTGACGCCCCTGATATCAATTCTCGATGTCACTTCCTGCCAGTTGCCATTGACATTGGCAAACTTTGTCTGGATATGCAGCGCATCCATTCCATCAAAGGACGATACCTGTATACTGGACAGCCCGTCCCCGTAAGAAGTCGCAAGCGCTTCAGAATCAATCTCAGCTATCGCAAGCGCTGTGCCGTCAAGCTTGATATTCGTGATATACACATCGCCAGTGTACTCAATGCCATTCCCTCCCAGCCGGATCAACAGCATATCACGCTTGCTGATCTCTGGTATCTTGTGGGAATACGCCGCCTTTTTGAAATTCTTGCCCCCTATGGGCTGTGACGCAACACCCCCCAGCGGCACACTGTCCCAGACGCCGTCTACCCATCCGGACTCTCCTGACATCCGGCTGATAGCGTCTGCCAGCGCCTCATCTCCTCCGACGTAAGCTGCATACATACCGCTGTCACCCTTAAAACCGCGCTCGCCCAGCAGCTTGTTCAGTTCCGCCGTATTGCCGCTCACTGTAGTGATCGTCGATGCCACGCTCTGCAGGTCAGCATCATACGGCTCGCCCTTGCTGTACGTCAACGCATCGGCTGCCGCTTCCTCCATAAAGGCAAGGTTTGACTGTATCGTATGATAGTGATTCAAGTCTAAATCATATAAAAACGATGTCTCCTGCGTGGTGTTTTCATTCTGTTTCAAGTTGATGTTGTTGATGTCATTCAACACCTGATTGTTTGCGTTGTTGCTGTTCATGATATAGATGCCGACCAGTCCGAGTATGACCGTACACACGATGGACACAGCTCCTAACATGATGAGTTTTGCCTTGATGCTTCTCATTTTCGCCCTCCTTGTTCCCTCAATATCATATGGTTGTCATGCGATACTTGCTATTTTACCATAATTTTTGTACAAATTAAACAAAGGAAAAAGTTTTCGGCATATCGACGAAAAAGTTTGGTAAAAACATCAATCTAAGCTAATACCTCTGATAAAATAAACCTGCATTACAGCCTCGCAGCCAATTTTCTTTTTGGTGTTCTAATCTTTATTACTAATACTATAGAAAATGCTGCTGCCAAGGCACCTCCAAAAAACATTGAACCTCCCACACCAATATAATTCACCAAAACAGGTGCCATTATAATGCCAACTGCTGCCCCAAGAACTGTCAAAATCTGTCGAAATGCCATAACTCTTCCAAACACACTTTTTTCAATTGTACTTTGAAAGATTGTGCTTACCATGATGGAATTGCTCGTCTGAAAAAAACCAATCATGACATTGGTAACCATACTAATAACAAATACAGACGCATTTCCCCACAACATAAAGCTGATTGCCAGTAAGATACTTAAAAAAGAATATTTTGTAAGATCTCTCCATCCTAATCTGGCAAATAACTTTGTTGCGATTGGCGCCAACAGACTGCCTGCTGCCATTGCATACGTGAAAAACACAATTCCTTCTGCACCTATATTCAGAACTTTATCTGCAACAAAAATCTTGTCAATCTCGTAAAACCGTCCTAAAACGCCAAAAAAAACCGTAATCATCAGAATATTCTTAATAATCGGCATCTTTTTACTTCCGCTATCCCTTCCCTGGCAAAAGAAAACAACTTGAACTGTGCCTTTTCTGTCTCATGCTCCTCATAACGATATGGTACTGCACACATGAACCCCGCCGCAATTACAAAAGTTACTGCATCAATGAAGTAGAGCATCCTCGTTCCAAATATTGTATACAATACCCCGCCTGCACCAGGTCCAACAAACATGATAATTGTCCCTATCACAGAAAAAATATTATTCGCATCTGTCAATTCCTCTTTATCAATCAATTCTGGCATCAAAGCCATCTGTGCCATATTATCTACATCACTTGTACCCTGCAGGATAAAAATCAAAATATAAGCCAGCATCATATACTTTCCATCTGTCAGTGCAAAAGCCAGCATCAAAGCAGCGCTGAGCAAATATACATAAATACTGATCTTTTTCCGGTTAAAGCGATCTATAATCACTCCCGACACAAACTGGCATGGAATCCTGACCAATACCCTGATCATCCACATACCCGCCACACCTGCAATAGACCCTGACATCTGATATACTGACAACGTCACTGCCAGCGCATACAGGCTGTCGCCAAATGACGATATTGTCGTCACCCAGAGTAATATTCTAAAAACCCTATTCTTTAATATTTTCATATAATTGTATTACCTCGCCCTTTTTTGTTTCGTCCATCTTACTATTTTGAACATTTATTTTTCTGATACATGTTCTGTAATGCCGCGGTATCTCTGGCTTTAACACTGTATTCCCTTCCAGAACAACACCATCCCATAATGTGTTGTCCAGATCAAAAATAATACATTTAACTCTACTCATATTTTCTCTGTACCTTAGAACTGTTTGTTTTTGAACTGAACCTACTGTACCATAATATTCCATAAATAAAAATGACGTTTTGTGAGTAATCATTACTCTACTAACGTCATTTCTATTTGATGTATAATCAGCTATAATATTC
>CAMWJQ010000147.1 GCA_947174615.1 uncultured Lachnospiraceae bacterium | reverse complement strand
ACACACTGAAACAGCGGCATCCCTTCTATTTCGAGGGAGAATGCTTGTGTACAGCGCAGCAATTCTTTGGTCTGCCGCGGATCTGTCAGATTCCTGGCGAAATAAATCAGTCCGCCAACAGGGCGTTCTCTCAGCGCACTGCGCGCTGCTTCGTCCGCAGATGTCACAGCGCTGCCGTCTGTCAGCATCTCTGGCGTCACGATAAACACCTGATAAACCTTTTGCTCCAACGTCATTGAATCCAGCAGCTCCTGCGTTTGCTGCGCAAGCACTGCCTCGTCCACAGCACACTCCGCCGGCTGCTGTTCATCCTGTTCCACGGAATCTGTGCTGCCCCTGTCTGTAAAACCACATACAGTCAGCGCCATAATCAATATCATGGCAAAACAGACCACAATGCGTTTCATTTGATCCTGCATCTCGAACGCCCCATTTCATCCTTATATTCAATGATTATGCCAACACTGTCCTCCGCATGCATTCCTTACTTCACAAACTGCTTGAGCACAGCGATAAAGATATCCATATTGAGGGGTTTGGAGATATGAGCATTCATACCGTTCTTCAATGCCGCCTCCTTGTCCTCCTCCAAGGCATTGGCAGTCATCGCTATAATCGGGAGCGTCTTGACATCCTTTCGCGGCATGTTTCGAATCGTTCTTGTCGCCTCATAGCCGTTCATAATAGGCATCTGCACATCCATCAATACAACATCATAATAATTTTCCTCCGCATTCTCCACCATCGCAACGGCATCGGTTCCGTCCGGCGCCGACTCGACAACAAACCCGGCTTCCTCCAGTATGACCTCTGCAATCTCACGGTTCAGTTCTATATCCTCCACCAGCAGAACGCGCTTGCCGCTGAAATCCGCCAAGGTCCACTCTGCCACTTCCTCTTCCTTGTCAATCAGATTATTGGCGGCAAGCAATGCGGATTTTAAGTCGGACATAAAGAGCGGCTTCGCGCAGAATGCAGTCACCCCCGCAGATTTTGCCTCCTCCTCGATATCCGACCAGTCATACGCCGTCAGAATGATAATCGGCGCATCGCTTCCCGCTACACTGCGAATCCTTCTGGCTGTTTCCACACCGCTTGTCTCCGGCATCTGCCAGTCGATAATATACGTGTGAAAAGCATCGCCCTCCTCATACGCCATCTGAGCGCGGTATGCCGCCTCTCTGCCCGACGTTGTCCACTCCGAACGCATTCCGATCTGTTTGAGCATCTTGCTCACACTGTCACAGACATGAAAATCATCGTCTACTACCAGCGCCCGCAGACCGTCCAGCTCCTTGATCTGTGCCGCATTCCGCTCTACATCCTGCAGCTTTAAGGAAATCTCTACGGTGAAGCTGCTTCCCTTGCCAATTTCACTATCGACGCTGATCGTTCCCCCCATCATCTCCACAATGTTTCTCGTGATCGCCATACCAAGCCCAGTTCCCTGAATGCCGGATCGCGTCACCGTAGACTCCCGCTCAAACGGCTCAAAAATATGCTCGACAAATTCCTCGGACATCCCAATGCCATTATCCTTAATGATAAAGATATAATCGCCGTAACCATGACGAAATGTCGTTTTCTGCATGATACGAAACGCGATGCTGCCGCCTGCCGGCGTATACTTCACAGCATTGCTCAGGAGATTGATAAATACCTGATTCAATTTCAGCGCATCGGCAATCACGTCCTCATTCACAATCTCAAAGGTATCAATAAACAGCTCCAACTGCTTCGCTTTCACCTGCGGCTGGATAATATTGACCAGATTATGCATCAACTCAGAAATGTTACACTCCTGTTCCTTGATCTGCACCTTCCCGCTCTCTATTCTGCTCATGTCAAGAATATCATTGATCAGGCTGAGCAAATGATTGCTGGAGGAAAGAACCTTCTGTAAGCAGTCCCTCACCTGGTCTTTGTTGTCAATATGACTCACTGCAATCGTGGTAAATCCAATGATCGCGTTCATCGGTGTACGGATATCGTGTGACATATTGGACAAAAATGTTGTCTTCGCCCGGTTTGCATGCTGCGCCTGCATCAAAGCATCCTGTAATGCCTGTGTCTGTTCGCGCTGTTTTTTGACACTCTCGGTGATCTCCTTTTTCACCACCATGACCATGATATCGCCTGTCCTGTCGTCCTGTGTCATAAGAAACGACTGACGTACACAGATTTCCTGTTCATCGAGATCCCTGCCCCAATACTCTACGCTCACCTCCGCCTCACCAGCTGCAAAGCATTCCTTTAAATGCGCTATATTTACCACTGTATTATAATCTTCAAGCGATTCCTCCGCGACATATCTTCTGCGGCACGCAAACCACTCAGAAGCCCTGCACGGCGCACGGAGTCCCATCCTGCCAAGCATGGATATCTCTTGCCCGTCCACTGTGCGCAGAATATCGTGCACTATTAAATCTTCCGACAAGTTAAACTCATATGTATAAATGGATTTGGACATAATCGCAAGCTGGTACTGCCGTTCTTTGCGGCTCGCCAAGAACATTTGCTCCTGAATCTCCAGCTCTTTTTCCTTGACCTCTGTGATATTCTGGCGTATAATCAGCGCCTTGACTGCCCTGCCTTCGCTCCTCTTCAGACAAATGATATTCATATGCTCCCACTCCGGCTTACCATTGCGCAGCACATGACGCTCAAAGCGCACATCGCTCTGCTCCGTCAGCACCTGAACGAGCGCTTCTTTGTCTATCATCCGGGTAAATTCCTCGCGCTCCTCCTCATCAATCATGATAGAACAAAGATGCGCTGTCAGATTCTCATACGGTCCGAACGTACTCAGCGTGCTGTCCTCCGCCCTCGTTCCTGCCAGATACTGATAGGTTCCCGCGTCGAGATCAACAAGGGCAAACCGCTCAAACAAGGTCATAATTCCTTGAATGATATGCCCCATCTCCCGATTTTCGTTCTCCAGCAGCCTCTTCTCCCTGCCCGCGCGGACAATCAAGATAATGATATAGAGGACAAACAGGATGATCAGCATCACCTCCAGCTGGATTCCTACAATATTTTCATCCCTGATCATGCGCTGTGTCACACTTTTGGGAAAGGTCTGTACCAGAACAAAATCATGATCCAAAAGATGCGTTGCACAGATATTGTCTGTCTTATAGCCCTGCTCGCAGATAAATGATCCTTCTCCGCCATGTGCAAAGATTCCCTTCGCATCTTTGGCTGCCTGACTGTCTATCACATGGTTGCTCACCAAAGCATGAAGCAAATCTTCCTCATAGATATTGCCGTCAGAGCTTGCAATCGCCCTGCCGTTTGACATGCACAGATACACATCCGCCGCCTCTCCAAAATAGGTGGTGGTCAGCATGTCCTTCAAATACTCTTCCGCCAGATAGGAACCGCGAAGCACACCGATAATCTCACCCTGATAGCGCACCGGCGCATAGAAACTCACCATTGTCTCATTAAAAAAGAAGGAATCAAGGATGACCGCAATACCGCGCTCTCCACGCATTCCATTTTGATAATAATCCCTGTCCGACGCATCAGAAGTACGTCCGTCGGAAGTGTGATTCGTGCCGGACGAGTCCGTAAAGAGCACTGCATCAAACAGGGCATTATGTTCTATTTCCCGTAAAAGTTGTTCATCAATCACAGGTTTGTTAAGTCCCTCACCGATAAAATATGCATATGTCGTAATCAGTGCAAGCCCGTTGTTCATTTCTTCATTGATTCTCGTCATGGTCTGGCGTGCCGAATCTGACGCATAACTTTTATTCCGCTCTTCCATTCGGACACTGTTCTGCGCCGTAAACCAGCAGAATAAAATGACCACTGCCACCAGCAGAAATACAACAATTAAAACATCCTGTAACGACTTCTTTCTCTTCATAACTAAATTACTCCTATGGTATGCTGTCACTGTATAAGCAACTGCACATTTGTACACCAACTTTACCTTTTATATATTCTAGCACGATTCAGTTGCCATCACAAGATATTCCACTCATATTCTATTGCACTTCTTTATATATGTTGACTGTCACATCTGAAACTTCGTCATCTCCTGCTTCATTTCCCCGGAAACAGTTGACAGATGTTCAATGGACTCTGCCACTTGACGAATTCCCCTGAGCTGGTCCACGAGAGAATCTGCCACCCGCTGCGTCAATCCTGCTGTGTTTGTCGAGATCTCCCGAATCCTCTCCACGGCATCGCCCACAGAACGATCACAGTCACGCATCTCTACGATCAGCGCCTCCATACTCTGCACCGATTCCCTTGTTTTTTCCGCCAGCCCGCGAAAGTCTGCAAAGGTTTCCTGAACCCGGTCAACCATCAGCGCCTGCCCTGCCACACGTAAACGAATGGACTCTATATTTGCCACCACGTCTGCAATCTCCCTGCATAATTCTGCAATGATTTTCTCAATATCCACCGTAGCGGATGAGGAGTCTGCTGCCAGCTTTCCGATGGACTCTGCCACCACCGAGAACCCTCTGCCATGCTCTCCTGCGCGCGCTGCCTCGATTGATGCATTCAGGGCAAGCAGTCCTGTCTGTGCGGCAATCTCATCGATCGTACTCAAAATGCCCGATATTTTCTGCGACTGCTCTTCTAATGTCGCAATCTTCGCATAGGCATCTGCCATCCCGTTTGATGTGATCTCATTCTGCTGCTTGAGCTCTTCGACACACTGCATCCCATTTTCCCCGGAAGCGATCGTGTTCTGTGCATCTTCTAATAACAATACACTCTTCTGCTGCAATTGTCCGAACTTATCTCCGAGCGCCTCCTGCTGCATGACAACATGCTGCACATCCACATCCTGCGCGTTGGAGCCGTCGAGGATCTCCCGCACTGCCTGACTTGCCGCATCCATATGCCCCTCAATCTGGTTTAAATGTTCCGAACTCTCCACAACCTCCCCGGCAATCGTTGCAATTTTCGTCAGGAGCGCTGAGAGTTTGCCCGTCATTTTATTCAGACTCTTCGACAGTACACCAATCTCATTCGTGCCGTTCTCCTCTGCCTGTACCGTAAAATCGCCGTCTGAGGCATTTCTGACCAGCTCTGTAATCGCAACAATCGGTCTGGTCAGCCTGCGCGCCAGCATCGCAGTCACCACGATCGCAGCCGCAATGATCACGACAGCCACCACTACCGCAACAGCGATCATTCGATAAATTGGCGCCATCGCAGAAACCTCTCTGTGGAGTGTGATGACAGACCATGAATCCGACGCTCCCTTGAGCGGGATGGACGCATAGCTCACAATATAGGATTCTCCCTCATTCCGAATCCTGCCGCTGCCAGTATTTCCAGCCATGACATCCGAGATAATCCTCTGGTAATCCTCAGAAATCACAATCTGCTGTTCTTCTGTCGCGATGCTGCCATCGGCGCCAACAAGCGGCTGACCTGCCGCATTCTTGCTCGACACGGTCTTGGTCATCTGCTTATAATTGTAGAGCTCCTCGATCTGTGTACTGTCCGGATGGGCAACCACCACCCCTTCCCCGTCAATGACAAAAGAATACTCCCCATTCTCTACATCTGAGAATTTCTCAATCTGACTTTGCAGATAATCCAGTCTCAAATCCACCGCAAAGATTCCAGCAAAGACCTCTCCCTGATACATCGGAAAAAAGATCGAGGCACAAGGCATCCCAGTATTGACTGAATAATAGGACTTTGAGACGAATGCCTGCTGCTGCTCCATCATCTGCACAAACCACCATCTCGTAGACCGGTCTGCCAGCTCTCCCGACGAGCGCCCGGTCTGCATACCGTCTGTTCCCTGGATATAGAGCAGCTCCAGATAGGGATTACGCCGGACACAATCCTCCAGGATCGGGGTCTGCACCGCTGTATCCATCGTCAAAATACTGGGATTGACAGACAGCTCTTCCGTGATCGTGTACGCGCCGTCCAGAAATGTAGCAATCTCACCGGATACAAGCTGAGACTTATCCTGACTCCTGCCGTAGATCTCCTGCCCATACGCCCTCACAAAAATCGATACGACAATCCCGGTCAAAATGACTGCCAGCGCACATACGATCACAATCATCGGCAGAAGCAGCTGCCTAAAAATACTTGTTCTTTTCATCTGTACCTCCACGCCTTATCTCATCAGCTCATCAATCTCCGCCAGAATATCCTTCTTCCGCTCTGTGAACAACATATCCTTGTTATGCCTGAAATACGCCTCGCACCCATATTTACTGATAAAATGCGCCGAGTAACTGTTGATGGTAAGCTCTGTCACCAGGATTAAAAGCTCCTGGCTGCCCTCCTCAAATGCCTCCTCGCAGAATTGAAACACATTTGTCAGCGCTGCTTCTGTCTGAGCAGTCAGCTTGGAGAGCGCTTTTTTTCTTTTGTCAAAATCTGATTTGAGCAGCTTAAAAGCAGCGTCTCCGCTCGCCGGCGGCTTCTGCACAATCAAGCCTAAGTGCTCGTCCAGCGCAGCAAGTGTGAGATTCAGCACATACTCGCGGTCTGCGGAGAGATTGCCCGCCTTCTTTCCGACTGAAATCGCCTTTTGCGCTGCCTCAATACGCCGCCTGACAACCTCCGAAAAGTCCTTCTCCACGACAAAATCCGCCCGCATCAGTTTCAGACAGTCCACCAGCTCCAGGACGGTCCCCTCCTGCGCGGAAGCCTCTCGGATTGCGCTCACCAGACCATCTATCAATAATCCCAGCAGCGACAGGCGCTCGTCAAATCTTGCCGCCTTTGCGCGCTTGACAATCTCCTTGCCCGCCTTGCCTGCCATGATCTTGTCAATCTGATAATCCGATCTGTACTTTTTAAACAAATCATAGTACACCGCAAAGCTCTTCGCAATCTTTTTATTCTGCAGATACTGTATCACCAGCTGTTCCGTAACCGGAATCTCCTTTTGTTCATACAGCTTTACCATATCAGAGAGGTCACTCCAGCCGCGCGCTGTCACAAAACTTTTGCCGTCCACTGTCGTCTCAATCTTATAAAAATCATCCTTCTTCACATCCAGATATGTTGTGATCGCAGGGTGTGTGCCCTTGATGTAGGCATACTCTTTCCATACGTCATAGTCCGGCTCCACATCCATCCTTTTGAGACGGTCCCATGTCACAATGTCAAACTCGCGCACGGAATTGTTGTACTCCGGCGGATTGCCCGCGGTGACGACAATCCACCCGCCGGGGACACAGTGGCGTCCAAAGGTCTTATACTGCAGGAATTGCAGCATCGAGGGCGCGAGGGTCTCTGAGACACAATTGATCTCGTCCAGAAACAAGATTCCTTCCTCCAAACCAGTCTCTTCCATCAGATCATAAATCGACGCGATGATCTCGCTCATTGTATACTCGCTGATGCTGTAATCCACTCCGCCATAATTTTTCTTGACGATAAACGGAAGTCCCAGCGCAGACTGCCTCGTGTGATGTGTCATCGAATAGCTGATCAGACCAATCTGTAACTCCTGCGCGATCTGTTCCATAATCGCCGTCTTGCCGATTCCCGGTGCACCCATCAAAAACACAGGGCGCTGCCGCTCAACAGGAATCACATAATTTCCAAACTGATCTTTTGTCAAATAGGCGGACACCGCATTTTTGATATCTTCCTTTGCCTGCTTAATGTTCATTATTTTCCTCCATCATATTCATACTGTATACTATATCGACTGCCTGTCTTTTATGTAGCTTCTGCCTCGACGCACTTGTACGCAAACTTTCTTTCGATGCAAAATGACTCTGTTTTGCTCCCCTTTGGGCAATAGATGGTCATTTGGAGATTTCTCGGGAAAATCTCGTGGGAGCGGTTCGTACAGCTATAATAATCTTTGCACTGTGCAGGATTGCATTTCCCACGTTCATCATCTGTTGTCAGCAGACGCTCGACAGACTGCGGTATCCTGATTTCTGTTAAGCTGTCACAGGCGCCAAATGCCTGCGTTCCGATTTCCGTTACGCCCTCGCAAAGCGTCACTTTTTCCAGATGCTTACAGTTAAAAAAAGCGCGGTGTCCGATGGTTTTGACTGTTCCGGGAACCAGGACCTGCTTTATGGTTTTGCATCCGATGAATGCCAGTTTCGCAATCTCTGTGACAACGGCTCTGCCAATCTTTTCCGGCACTGTAACCACCTCTGCATCTCCTTTATAATCGCATATGACCAAAGTACCATCCTCACGCTTTTTATAGCGCCACAATTTCCGCATTGCTGCCACAGAATCCGGCGACATGCTCAGTTCACGCATCATCTTTTTCTCGGCTTTTTTCTGCTCCGCTGCCAGATCCGCAGTGCGTTTTTTATAGTCCAGCAGCCACGCTAATGCCTCCGTCTTTTTTTCGCTCATGGCGTACTCAATCATTTCATCGCGTTTTTTCGGCGCAGAGAGCCACCCCGCCCGCTCTATGACTGGCAGCGCCTCCAAAGTATTATTGAGAATCAGCCTGTGTATGATCTGATACTTCTTCATTTTGTCCTGTCTGAAATGTGCAAGAAAATATTCAAAGACACTGATATCCCCAAACCGCTTCTCGGTAATATCATACATCTTTTGTGTATAATAAAACGGCTTTCCATCAAGCTCCGACGCAAGCAGATCCATAACGCCAACATAGTCCTCATCTGGAAGTTTTCCGGTCAGTGCGCCAAACTCATACCAGTATCCGTCCCCTGCGATACCGCCTTCTGTCATGGTGCGCACCCGGATTTCAGCAAGTGCGACACCTCGTTTTTTCAGCGCTTCAAAAAGAACCATGTCCCTTGCAAATATCG
>CAMWJQ010000146.1 GCA_947174615.1 uncultured Lachnospiraceae bacterium | reverse complement strand
CTATCTTATATATCATTTTATCATTATCTAAAAATTCTGTTGCATATTATAGCGTCTTTTCGCTGGTATGTCAAGATTTTAACATCCACAGCTGCCTAAATCGGTTACAGTTGTTGCAATTCACACCTACGCCAGTTTTCAGCTTATAAGTTATTGAGGTGTGAATTATAACAGATTTTGCACACAAATGCACCTGATACGTATCTTCTATTCCATGCCGGTTTAATTTTCCCGAATGTACAAAAGCATCTGCTGATAACGTTCAAGATCCCCGTCTGCTGCACCTTGCCACACGCAGTCAGAAACACCGCCAGCAGTGCGCAAACATATACCATATATGCCAACCATCTGTCTACTATGTCTTTTCATCATCAAATCCTATTTTCAATCCCTCAAAAATATCCTTTGCACATTTTCCGTGAGCTCTGCAAAACTTTCAATTGCATTCACCATCCTGCGAAGCCCTGACGAATGTGGATAACCTGCTGTGTACCACGCCACATGCTTTCGCATCTCCCGAACGGCAATGTACTCGCCCTTGACATCAAGCTGCATCCGCGCATGTTTCAAAATCGTGTCACAGACCTCCTCCTTCGTGGGTCTTGCCGGTATGATACCGGTGTCAAGATACTGGTTAATTTCTCTGAATATCCATGGATTCCCACGGCTTGCCCTGCCCACCATAATACCATCACAGCCTGTCTCTGCCAGCATCCGCGCCGCTGACGCGGCGTCAGTCACATCGCCGTTCCCGATGACAGGGATGTTTACAGCCTGCTTGACTTGACGGATGATATCCCAGTCTGCCCTTCCTGCATAGTACTGCTCCCTGGTCCT
This sequence comes from uncultured Lachnospiraceae bacterium, assembly GCA_947174615.1. GTDB lineage: Bacteria > Bacillota > Clostridia > Lachnospirales > Lachnospiraceae > COE1. The sequence continues at coordinate 7,934 of CAMWJQ010000146.1, read as the reverse complement.
GCCATGTACCACAATTGCCGCCGCACCGCTTTGCTCCGCAATCTTTGCAATCTCCACTGCATTGACATGCTCCTCGTCAAAGCCCTTTCTAATTTTGACAGTCACCGGCTTGCGAATCGCATGAGACACCATGTCAATGATTTCTCCTGCAAGTTTCGGTTCCAGCATCAGCGCACTGCCCTCATGGTTGTTGACGACCTTCGGCACAGGACAGCCCATATTAATATCCAATATTGCAAATGGACGCTCTTCAATGCGTTTTGCCGTCTCTGCCATAATATCAGGCTCTGAGCCAAACAGTTGTAACGAGACAGGCGTCTCCTCCGGATGTATCTCCATCAACGCTTCCGTGTTTTTGTTGTTGAAATGAACTGCCTTGGCGCTCACCATCTCCGTGCACAGAAGCCCCGCACCCTGCTCCTTGCAAATCAGCCGAAATGGCAGGTCTGTAACCCCTGCCATCGGTGCGAGCACAATATTGTTTTCCAGAACGACACTGCCGATTGTCAGCCGTCTGTCTGCTGCACTATCTGTTGTTCTTTTCATAGATAATTCGTAATCCCTCCAGCGTGAGTGCACTGTTGTACTCCTGTATCACGTCCGTCTCCTCCGCTATGATGCGCCCAAGCCCCCCTGTCGCCACGACTTTAAGGTTCTCATAGCCAGTCTCCTTTTGAACACGGTGTACAATGTACTCTGTCTGTCCGATTTGCCCATACACAAGTCCTGCCTGCATACTTGAAATGGTCTCCTGCGCCAGAATCGATGCAGGCTTCTTGATTTCGATTTCCGGCAGCTTTGCCGCGTCCTCCCACAGCGCCTTTGCCGAAATTCGGATCCCCGGCGCGGTGATACCCGCGCAGAAGCACCCTTTTTCATCGACTAGGTCATACGTTGTCGCCGTACCAAAATCTAAGACAAGTATCGGTCCTCCATATAATTCATATGCAGCCACTGCGTCCACAATTCGGTCCGGACCGATTTCTTTTGGATTTTCTGTCACAATCTTAATGCCCGTTTTAATGCCTACCCCTACTGTCATTAACCGCTCTGACACATAGCGCTTAATGCCGCCTGTGAGCGCGTGCATGACGTTTGGCACGACGCTTGCGATGATGGCGCCTTCAATCTCACTGGTATTGATATGATTTTTGGACAAAAGTTCGGTGATAAGCACACCATATTCGTCTGAAGTCCTCTGTGTCTTTGCCATCAACCGAAACGTAGTGACAAGACTTTTTTTGTTATATACGCCAAACGTAATGTTGGTATTTCCCACATCCACTACTAAAACCATGTATTCTCCCCTTTTTTCTCACGGAATGCGCAGTATATGCGCATTCCTGACCTGTGAACAGCAACATACATCCTGTCCTTATGTTCTCCCGTCAGTCTGCGCACTGTTCATGCAGCACGAACACCCTGTAAAACAGACTTAACGACTCCAGAAGTTCCTGCCGCTGCATCCGAATCTCGCGCACCAGAAGCCCGCTGCTGATCTCATCATACAAAATATCCTCCTCGTAGGCGTCCGTCTCAAGGCTCACACTTCCGTCCTCCTCAAAGACAATCGTAAATACACCGCCCACCTCCTCTGTGAACAACACACATATAATATGCAGTTCCTCCTTGATAGATTCAGGAATATTGCGAAACACTTCATTAAAATAATATTTCTGCTCGTAGGCATTTGCCCCGCACAGAACAATGCGATTCTTATTCTCTACCATGATACCTCTCTTTAAATTGCAGTTACACATAACCGTATATGCCGCGCACTGACACTTCACCCGCATAAATCTGTACGATCTCTCCGTCACTTTTACGCTCGACAAGCAGCTCGCCCTTCTCATTAATTCCCCTTGCGATACCATTAAATGTACCTTTTGGGTCAAGAACGCATACCTCTTTGTCCCGGTTGACCAAAAACTGATTATATTTTTCCACCATACCCGAAAAATCCCATTTCCTTTCAAAAATCGCATAATTTCGTTCAAAAAAGTAAAGCACCCGCGCTGCCAGCTTCGCGCGGTCTGTCTGCTGTCCGCTCTCAATCCAGAGCGATGTTGCCATATCGCGAATCTCTTCTGCCAAATCCTGCTGATTCACATTAATGCCTGCCCCGATGACAACATAATGGATTTCATCCAGCTCTGCACTCATCTCCGTCAGGATTCCACAGACCTTTTTCCCATTGATCACAATGTCATTGGGCCATTTAATGCCGCAGGACTGTGGTATCAGCTCCGAAACTGCCTCCAGAACGGCAAGCGCCATCACCAGTGTCAACACGGAAGCCTTCTCTGGTCTGCACTGTGGTCGAAGCAGGATCGTCATATAAATGTCCTTTCCCGCCAGCGACATCCAGCCTCTTCCGCGCCGTCCGCGTCCTGCGGTCTGCATGTCTGCCACCACCACTGTCCCTGACGCTTCCCCTTTCTCCGCAAGCGCCTTGGCATCGACATTCGTCGAACCCGTTTCCTTATGAAAAAACAGATTTCTGCCAACCCACGATGTCTCGAGCCTGCTCTCAATCTCGACTTTCGAAAAGAAGTCCGCATCGCCTTTGTCTATAAGGCGATACCCCTTATTATTCTGTGCCTCAATCACGTATCCATCCTTCTCAAGCTGCCGAACAGCCTTCCATATAGCAGTGCGCGACACGCCGTAATACCTGCACAGCTCCTGACCGCTCACATAATCTCCTGCATCTCGGAGTTTTCTCAATATTTCCTCATTGTTCATATCATCACAACCTCTTGCTGACCAGCGTGTCCCGCCTGCAAAACTTCTTTTTATACTCGCGCCAGCCGCAGCCGCGAAGCGGCATATTTCCTTATGCGGCTGTGTGCATAACTTTATACTGAGCGGTCAGTCTTTTCGACCGCCAGTATAACAGCCTCCATCACACTGCGCCAAGCGTAGCGGCAATCACCGCTTTAATCGTATGCATACGGTTTTCTGCCTCCTCAAATACGAGCGACTGCGCCGACTCAAACACCTCATCTGTCACCTCAAGCTCCGCAAATCCATATTTTTCACTCTGCTCTTTGCCAATCTTCGTCTTCAGATCATGAAATGCGGGCAGACAGTGCAGGAACACTGCCGTTTCACCTGCATTGCCCATGACAGCTTTCGTCACCTTATATGGAGAAAGCTTTGCGATACGCTCCTCCCACACTTCCGCCGGCTCACCCATAGATACCCATACGTCTGTATAAATAACATCTGCTCCTCTTGTACCGGCATCCACATCCTCTGTGAGTGTAATCGTCGCGCCAGATTGTGCTGCATATTCCCTGCACTGTGCCACTAACGCCTCCTCAGGAAAATATTCTTTTGCTGTGCAGGCTGTAAAGTGCAGCCCCAGCTTTGCACACACAATCATCAAGGAATTGCCCATGTTGTAACGGGCATCTCCCAGATATGTTAGTTTGATATCCTTGAGATGCCCAAAGCGCTCTCTGATCGTCAGCATATCTGCAAGCATCTGTGTTGGATGATATTCATTGGTGAGACCATTCCATACAGGAACGCCTGCATATTCCGCCAGCTCCTCCACAATGGACTGCTCAAAGCCCCGATACTCGATCCCATCATACATCCTGCCCAGCACGCGCGCTGTGTCTGCGATGGACTCCTTCTTGCCAATCTGAGAGCCAGATGGGTCAAGGTACGTCGTTCCGATTCCAAGATCATGTGCCGCCACCTCAAAAGAACAGCGCGTGCGCGTGCTTGTCTTCTCGAAAATCAGGGCAATGTTTTTGCCGCGGAGTGTGTCATGCAGTATTCCCTTTTTCTTTTTATCCTTATATTCTGCTGCCAAATCGATCAGACCGATGATCTCCTCCGGCGTAAAATCCTTTAATGTCAAAAAATTCCGTCCTTTTAAATTCATGGTTTTACCTCCTCATGTCGAAATTATCAATTATTTGTATTCTACTACAATTCTGTCAAAGGGGCAAGAGGCTGTGTAGTATCTCGCAGACTTATGTAATAGTTCGTTACTTTTCACACCCACGCCAAAGCAGAGGAAATCATGTGCCAAATGGATGCACTTTATCAATTTGTGTGCAAAAAAAGCGCAGTCTTTATGAACTGCGCCTTTCTTTGTCTGCAAGAATATGAACTACTTTACCAGAATACATGATTTCCAATCACAAGACCTGGTCTGCCGTTATTTCTTCTGAAATGAAGTGCATCTCCGACATTGCACGCGCCGTTGATTGCTTCCTGTGCAGCCTGTACGCAGGATGCCTTGGTGGTCTTATTCAGTATCAAAGACTCCATGCGTCCCCCTGATGCCGGCACAAACTGTCCTGATGCATAAATCACTTCTGTTATACTATTCGGATAACCGCCGTTGCGCACCCTATTCATTACGACTGCACCGACTGCGACCTGTCCCTCATAGGGTTCACCGCCCGCCTCACACTGAATCAGTGCCGCGAGGATATCAAGCTCTGACGCCGTTGCAAATACCGCTTCTTTCTGCTGTACGCGCTTTGCCTCAGCTTCTGCTGCGGCTCTGGCGCGCTCGGCTTCCTCTCTCTTCCGGATTGCCTCCATGGATTCTGCGGTGTCAATGCCAAACTCTACGCGAACATATTCTGACGAAACAAATCCTGTCGTGCCTTCGTAGCTGACACGAACCCAGTCTCCTTCCTCCGCAATGGCTTCCACTGCCTGACCGTTCGCGAGAAGTCCGACAATCCCTGATTCGAGACTGGGCTCTTCCCTGATTCTAAGCGTCTCTGTATTGGCATAGGCCGTGAGAACACCCACATCCTTTGCAAGTTCCTCCGCCTCTTTTCCAAAATAGAGATACTCATTTTTAATCCATCCGATCACATCACCGGACTGTATCTTTGTCCATTCATTATTTTTCTCTAAAATATCTCCGCCGCAGTCTTTGTAGAGTACACCGACCTTCTCAGCATCCTGGTCTGCCTCCTGCCGGATATTGACGTACTCATTGACCTTCGCCATCACTAGATTTGACTTGGGCAGCATCTCTGGCTGCAATACCATCATGCCTTTCACAAATGCGGCGAGTGCATCACTCTTTGTCGTCGTACTTGAAACATTTGTTTTTGGAGTTATCATCCTTGGTACAGCCTCGTCTGGGAGAACAGAATTTATAATCTCCGCATCCAATACATTCGCTGCACCTGCTGTCACAGCGAACTTATTCCTGTCCTGTGCTGAATTCATCTTGCTTGATGTGGTTTGCTGTTTTTTGTCCAGATCATTCATCAGCCTCACCTGCTGGTCTGCAGCCTGTGTATTGAACGGAATGGACGAAAACGCGGTCATAACTGCCGTAATACATAGCAGATATTTCCACTTTTTACAATTTGTATTCATAGCTTGCTCCATTTCTCTCTAAATATGTTACTTGTTTTACATCTTTTCGACAAATGTTACATATTTATTAACACCTATTACGATTTTATATAATAGCAAAGAGTTCGCGTCTTGTCAAGTCGCGAACTCATGTTCTTAATCCTTATTCTCATTTTTGTTATTGTATTCCACCCGTTGTTCACAGGTTCCTCGATTTCTCAACGCAGGCATTCACGGCATCTATAACTGCCGCACGCAGTCCTTTTTCCTCTAATACTTTGACCGCCTCAATCGTTGTGCCGGCGGGAGAACAGACCATATCTTTGAGCGCCCCCGGATGCTGTCTGGTCTCAAGCACCATCTTGGCGCTGCCCAGCACTGTCTGTGCTGTAAATTCATATGCCTGCGCTCTAGGCATACCAGCCAGCACAGCGGCGTCCGCCATCGCCTCAATAAACAGAAACACATATGCCGGTGCGCTGCCTGCGACACCGATAAAGGCATCCATCAGGCGTTCTGGCAAAATACTTGCCTTGCCAAAGCTGTTCATGATCTTGCGCGCCATCTCCTCGTCCTGCTTCAAAGCATCTTCCTTGAAACAAATACAAGTACACCCCTCGCCGACCATTGCCGGAGTGTTCGGCATACAGCGTATGATCCGAATCTTTCTGCCGAATTCCTGCTCAAGCCAGTCAATCGACTTTCCTGCCGCGATGGATATGATCAACTTGTTTTCATCCACAACATTTTTAATCTCCGCAATCACTTCTGGCAAAAACACTGGCTTGACAGCAAGAATCAGCACATCCGCCTGTCCTGCCGTTTCTTGATTGTCCGTTCCGGCAGCGATGCCAAACTGCTGTGCCGCCCTGTCCGCCGTCGCCTGCGTCCTGGCGGAGCCTATGATTTGAGCAGGCGTAAACGTCCCTGTACTCAGCATTCCGCCAATCATCGCTGACGCCATATTGCCTAGTCCTATAAAGCCTATTTTCATTTGTTGTTTCCTCTTTCTTTCTATTTTCTTACTCTGTTTCTTTCTATATAGTATTGTATTTTTCTGTGTATGAATATTGATATATTTTTAGCTCACAGCCGCCGCTGTCTTGCAGCTTCGTACATCAAAATCGCTGACGCCATCGCGGCGTTGAGCGATTCAACCTGTCCTGCCATCGGAATTTTGATATACTGTGCCGCGCGCTGCGCCGTTTCCTGCCGAAGTCCATTTCCCTCATTGCCGATCAGAAAGGCTGTCGGCTGCGTGTAATCCGGCACATCATAATCTACACTGTCGTCAAGGTGTGCCGCATAGACTGCCACGCCTTTTTCCTGCAATAAATCAATGGAGGCTGTCAGGGAATCGACAACAAAAAAAGGAACTCGGTAAATCGATCCCATCGTCGCGCGAATCACCTTGGGATTAAAAGGATCTGCTGTCTGTCTGGTCATGATCACACCGTCAATGCCTGCCCCTTCGCCGGCGCGCAGAATCGTTCCCACATTTCCCGGGTCCTGCAAATCCTCAAGAAGCATATAGAGCGGCGCCTTGGCTGTGTCTGTACATCTGCCGGCAATACACGCTGCCAGCTCATAGCGCGGCATGGAAAGCACGCACAGGATTCCCTGAGGCGTCTGTGTATCCGAAGCCTTCTGAAACACAGCGTCCGCAAGAATCTCGCAGGGAGCGCTGCCCAGCGCCTGTCTGCCATATTTACGCAGAAATGTCTCTGAAACATATACTTCCCTGATCCAGTCCGCAGGGGCTTCCCGAAACATCCGTATCCCCTCCACGACAAAACACTGCTCTTCCCTGCGCGCTTTTGCCTTTTGAGCCAGCGCTGCAAGCCGTTTCACTTTACTGTTTGCCATACTTGTTATCATACGATTCACTCTTTCCTTTCGCCTGCGTCTCTGCAAGCTGTCTTATTTGCGAAATGAAGCGCTGGCAAATTTGTTGCGGTTTTCTTTGAGCAGGCGCTCTGCGACCTCATTTCCAGCCATCACCATCAGATGATCGGTATCTCGGATAATATAGTCCGCAGAGGGCATCACGCTCATTTCCTCCTCATGCTTTTTCTTGATGCCTAGTATCGAAATCTTGTGCTTTGCGGCAATGTCAGATTCCCTGATACTCCTGCCAACCCACTCCTTGAGCGGCGGCACCTCATAAATGCCAAAAGCGCCCGGCAAGTCAATATAGTCAAAGAGATTGTCCAAGCTGTAGCGCTCTGCCCACTTCTCCGCGATATCTTTATCAGGATAAATCACTTCGTCCGCACCGTTTCTGAGCAAAAATTTTGCCTGTATATCCCTTGTTGCCTTGCTGACCACCCGCTTTGCACCAAGCTCTTTGACAAGGCTGGTGATTTCAAGGCTGCTCTGAAAATTTGTACCGATACACACAAATACAACATCAAAGTTCCTGACACCGATACTCTTTAACACTTCCTCGTTCGTGCAGTCCCCGATTCGGGTGCTCGTCGCGTATGGCACCATGTCTGCCAGCTTCTCCTCATCCTCATCCACAATCATGACATCATGGTCATGCTTCAGAAAATTTGCTGCCAGATGATGCCAAAACGTCCCATTCC
>CAMWJQ010000145.1 GCA_947174615.1 uncultured Lachnospiraceae bacterium | reverse complement strand
ATGTTGTAATCCCGCTGCAAAACAAGTACAATGAAACAGGGAGGATAGAAAAATGTTTACGAATATGTTATATCTGCTGATATTGACAGATCTGGAGCTATCGTATGATGAATATTCAGAGGATTTTTTAATCGGCTTCTTTTTCACAGAAAAACAGGCGGAGGAAACAGCGCGATATTACCTTCAAAATGTACAGGGTTTTTGCGAATATGACTGTACATACCGCATTGTGAAAAAGGTAGTTGCCGGCAATCCAAACCAGATCACGCCTGAATGGATATGGATTGTACAGGGCTGGAATACCAACGAATATTTTGATGAGACAGACATTACCGAAAGCGACTGTTTTGTGTCGCATAAACATGCAAAATCCGTACTTCATAGGATGCAGCATACCTTTCAAAGAACAGAGTGGGCGCTGAACCATCATAAAATCGGCGACTTAAACTGGCGCGAAGGCTTTGTCCGCGTATAAAATCCAGCAGAATGCCCGTCAACTCTGCTGGTATCTTGCCTTTAGACGCCTGTGTGCATAAAGTACAGCGGGGGCTTGCCAGCATCCCCGCTTTTATTCGATTTACGACTCTTTTTTCCGCACCGGAACCCACAATTCGCAAAACAGCCCCTTTTCACCGCACTCAAAATAGATTTCGTAGTCCGTATCATCTGTCTGCGTGTAGCCTGTCTGCGGTACAAACTCCTTGAAAAATTTACTCCATGTCTCTCCCAGACAGTCGCCATCTTCGCCAAAGCACTTAAACACAGCATAGTCTGCCGGTTCTGTTTCCCACACGGTAAACCCCTCTGCCAATAACGCAGTGCAGCCTGCAGCATCCGTATCGTCATCGCGCACAACGCCAATGCCATAACGAAAATGGGGTTCGCTGCTCCTTGCCGGACTGCACAGACCGTACAAATCCTTTTTGCCATCGGGGCGAAGCGCCTTCAACTGTTCGAGCAGATTTTTCTCTGTGCACGCTGTCCAGAAATCAGGGATACTGTGGTCATGCTCGTCATTGATAATCTCATTGGGAAATGCCTTTACCACCGCGATAAACTGCTGACGATCTCTGTGTTCCATTCTGTAATCCATAATACTACCACCTTCCACAATTAATTTAATGACCAAAGGGTTAAACAGATGTAGTTTTGCGCCCTGCTTTTTCGCCTGTTTCGGCGTAGAGCCATGAAAGCGTGAGAACGCCTTTGAAAAGCTTTCCGGCGATTCGTAACCGTACTTATATGCCGCATCTGTCACCGACAGACTGGTGGTCTGAAGCTCCTGCGCTGCCAATGTCAGGCGTCTGCTGCGCAGGTACTCGTTTGCAGTCATTCCGGCAACGAAGCTGAATGTCCGATGGAAATTATAGCCTGACATATGCACGCTCCTTGCGACATCCAAATAGCTGATCTCCTCATAGATATGCTCCTCCATATAAGTGATTGCCTGTTGAATCTGCTGTATCGACATCTTGCTTAATCCCTCCTTGTAAGCTTTATTATAGATGATGGCATTCAAAAAGTCCTGTCCTCGTTTGCACCAGTTTGCTCCGAAAAAAGAGGCTGCCCACCTGCGTCACAGCCTCCCCATAAACTATTGTTTGTATATAATATTTTTAATCGTGCTATCTGCCAGACCATACTGCTCCGCCAGCATATTGACAGAACAGCCCTCCTGAAAAAGTTTCCGAATCTTCTCGTTGCGCTCCTGATAAAAAATCCGCGAACCGCTGGCAGCTCCCCACTTCTTTTTGACCGAAGCCTTTGGAATATAGAGCAGCTCCCCGTCAACGTATGTCTGAAGCTCCCTCAATAAATTTTCCGGCAGTATTTCTGCTGCATTGATATATTTCATCTTTACCGCTCCTTATTTATAAACCTCCACCGAGGCACCATCTGGTATAAATAAAGTGCAGAAACAGCAGAACATATAGTGTTGTCAATCCTTTGTTGTCAGCCCATGCAGCGCGCTATATGCCTGCTATTCTGCATGGGCAAAGCCGCCTTTGGTTCCGTTTTGTACGAAAGCCTGCATTTTTCTTTTCATAAGACCATCTCTCCTTCCATATTAAAATTTATGATAAAGCGACTCATCCAATCAGGCATTTCTTCCCCTGAAATGCAAACCCATATTTGTGAATCTGCGCCGGCGAAAAGCCCTCTGCGAGCAGTTCTGCCTCATATTGCTTCTCTTCAATCTGGGCATGGGCATTGGCAAGCGTGTCCTCGAGCGTTATTTCGTCCTCGTCCGGGTCAAGCACTTTGAATTCAAATATAAACGCCTTTTGGCTTTTGTCCATTATAAATCCAGTCTTGTCAATATAAAATTTGTTCTCTTCTATCAGTCTGTCAAACCGCTGCGCTCCTATATTTACCACTTTCCCAGTGACCATAACCACGTCTCCATTCCTTATGTATCCTATACCTATGTACACTATACACAAAAACAGGCGGAAATACAAGCGTTTTCCCAATAAGACAAAACAATAAGACAAAACGATTTCCAACGCCGCTTCCAGCAACATAACGCAGACAAAAAAGCCGCTGCACAAAATCCTTTGTATTTATATGCAGCGGCTTAGTCCTTATCGTTTTTTCTGTATTATTTGATGCTCCTCAAGCAGTTTTTCAATCACGGTGCCCTTAACTGCCTTTAGAAGCGGCAGCTTCAGCGCATTTAAGGGTCCCGGAAGCTCGATGTCAAGCGGCGATTTGCCGTCCATCAGCTTGACGGTGCTGTCCAGCAGCTCGCGGATATCATACACGCTTCCCCATACCTCGGGTACGCCGCGGTCTACCTTTAAGAGCCCATACACCGCTTCCATCGCCGTGCGCACAGAGTACTCGGTCGTGAATATCGTATCTCTCGGCGTCTCTGCAAACTGTCCCAAGAATGCAAAATTGACACAGCCGTCAGGAATGACATCCGGTCTGTCGCCCTTTCTCCTCGGCATAAAGAAGGCTGTGATATAAGGCATCATCGTAGGCACTGTCACCACCTCATCCTTGGCAAGCGCTGGAATATCCTCCACCGGGATGCCCAAGTGATACAGCCATTCCTGCGTGATTTCCTCACCGGTACATTCCTTCATGGGCTTTTTCACATAATCGCCCTCGATATCCGTAAAGAGGCTGTACACCCAGATGCAGACTTCATCCTTCTTCTGTTCTTTAAATTGTCCCTGCCGGTTGATTGTCCAGCTAAGCAGCCATTTGGAATCCATACAGCTCACGATGCCGCCCGTGACGACGTTTCCGGTGCGCGGGTCACGCTTGCAGATTTTCTGGATTTGATCAATAATCTGCTGGTTGGAGGTTGTGACGGTCGCAGACTCCCAGTTCGTCTTGTCGATATCCGAGCAGAATTTCTCCGGGCGCCCAAAGGAATCATCCTGCGCCGCGATATTTTTCCAGAGACTCCAGCAGCCGCTCCTGCGGACCTCCGCATCCCCTGTGGGCGCATGGGTATGGTCGCCATAGATTGTTCCCTCGGTGCAGCTTCCGTTTGTCACAAATACAAGGTCATTTTCCGTAAGCGCAATCGTGGTCTCCTCGCCGTCCACCTTGCACTCAATGGTCCGTGCTATTTTTTTGCCGTCCTCTGTCTTTTCAAAGATGACATTTGTGACCTCTGTCTTGTACTGGAACTGGACGCCTGCCGCCTCAAGGTACTTGATCATCGGCAGAATCAGGGATTCATACTGATTGTATTTCGTGAACTTCAAGGCGCTGAAATCGGGCAGCCCGCCGATATGGTGAATGAAACGCTGGAAATAGAGCTTCATCTCAAGCGCGCTGTGCCAGTTCTCAAATGCAAACATCGTCCGCCAGTACAGCCAGAAGGTCGAGTTGAACACCTCCTCATCAAACACATCCTCAATGGTCTTATCGTACAAATCCTCATCTTTTGTCATAAAGAGCTTCATAATCTCCATACAGCCTTTTTGGCTCAGATTGAACTTGCCGTCGGTGTGGGCGTCCTCACCCTGCTTTACCGTCGCCCGGCAGAGGGAGTAGTTCGGGTCTTTTTTATTCAGCCAGTAATATTCATCCAGCACGGACACGCCCGGCGTCTCGATCGAGGGAATGCTTCGGAACAAATCCCACAGACACTCAAAATGGTTCTCCATCTCACGCCCGCCGCGCATAATATATCCTCTCGACGGGTCAAAAATGCCGTCACATGCGCCGCCGGGCAGATCCATCGCCTCGAGCACATGGATGTGTTCTCCCTTCATCTGACCATCCCGCACCAGGAAACATGCCGCTGCAAGTGCGCCGAGCCCGCTTCCCACGATGTATGCGGACTTGTCGTCAACGCCCTCGGGCTTTAGAGGGCGGGCAAAGGCTTCGTAATTACCATTACTGTAGTATATTCCCTTGCTGTTTCGCTCGAACCGTCCCCGCTCGGTGTTGCGAAAGTTGCTTACCCTCTCGGCAACCTCCTTTTTGCGGGCTTCCTTTTTATTTTTTGATACGATCGCGGTCGCTCCTGCAGCGACTGCCGCCGCCGCTGCGACACCAATTCTTACATGATTCTTATTTGCCATTTTATTGCTCCTTTCACAGTGAAAACTTACTGATTACGATGATTGTTAGACTTAGTATAACACAAAATGACCATTGGTCAATATCTAAATAACTTCCTTAATTCTTTTTTTAGGATCTGTTTAGATTTCAAAAATATGCATGACAAAAGGGAATGGTCCGTTCAAACCATTCCCTTTGCCGGTTAAATCTAAACAAATGGAGTTGATGCTGTCATTTTAAGCGCTGCAATGATATAATTGACTATTCATTTGCAGGTTGTGTGATGTCAAGATTTTTGATTGACCTTGACCCCTTGTAAGAGCACTGTTTGCCCTTTACAGCCTTGATCGTCACTGTATATTTTCCAGTTTTCCGATCCTGCTTTATCTTACTTACGGTGTAATCGATACCTTGTGTCAATGGAACACCGTTATATACCACTGATACGCCTGACGCATCAGCGCTGGTCAGTGTTAAATGAATCTTTGCCGTTTTGCTTGCAAGGTTCAGCTGACCGAATTTGACCTTAACCACTCGCTTGCCATCTTCGCCTGTTGTCAGGTAATTTCCACCATCGTATGCATAAAGTGTCACATCATATTTCTGTCCTACCGTAATCTTGTCGCTCAGTATCTGTCCCTTCTCATCTATGATCTTGCTGTAATCTACCCAATAATCCAAACCTTCGGTGAGAATGCGCTTTCCATCCTTTACAGTGAGCGTGATGCTCTCAAGGCTTCCGCTCTTTGGAATCGCTGCCACGGAGGAAACGGATACCTTCTTGAAGGACTTCTGTTTAATCTCAAAGTACACGGGCTCAGATACGCCGTAATATCCAGTATTTTTCTTCTTATTATATAAGCCTACAATCTGGACTTTTGCAAGACCTGCATTGACATTTCCGCTGTAAACCACCTTAAACTCGCTTGATTTGAGTTTCTTTCCGTCTGCGCCCTTCACTGTCACCTTCGGTTTCTGGGTCTTGCCGTTGTAGGTATATCCCTTTGCAGGTATTTTGAGACAGCTCATATCAAAGGTGATGTTTGCAATCGGTGTGGCAGAACACTCGCTTCCAAGAATATTAAACTTCGCTTTTTTCTTTGAGTAACCGTTTTCGTAATTGCCCCCATCTTTAGCTTTGATTCTCAGCTCAACCTTCTCATGAACACCCTGTCCCGGGTCTGTCACCTTGTCTAAAGTTACAAAATCAGAAGCACCTTTCAATTTAACTTCAATCTCATAATCATCTTCCGAAAGTTCATAATTTCCATCCATTACTACAACTGTCGGCTTAGGTAATACTCCATTTTCAAACTTGATATCACCTACTGCAGAGAGCGTAACCTTATCTATTTTCTTCGGCGTAATGGTGAACTCTTTTGTAATGACACCTGCATACTCACCAATACCCTGAACGGTAACCGTCGCTGTACCAACATTGACGTTCTCAGAATAGCTCACCATATAGTCTACATTGAGTTTGAGCTTCTGTGTCGCAGCCTTTCCCTTCTCATTGGTATAATTACATGTCACAGCCACGGTCGGACGAATCTGTTCGCCTGTATATTTTGCGGTGTATGTATCCTTCTTGCCAAACTTCACACTGCTGATCACAGGCTTTCTTTCAGCCAATACATTGACTGTGGCAGGTTCGCCATACTTTATAGAATAATTATTGCCTGCATCTCCGCCTGCTGCCTGTACCTTATAGGCGCCTGCTTTATTGACATCGCCTTCTGCCACCTTGACAATTGGCTTCTTAATCCAGTTCTCACCTTCTACAAATCCAATTGTATCAATATTGCACTTGACAGGCTCGCCTGCGTATGTCTCTGTGACTGCCGGTATTGCGGTTGCTGTCACCTCTGCTTTCTCAATTGTCAGGTCAACCTCCATGCTGCCTTCCCAGTCGGGATCGGAAGCAGGTATCCGAATATTCATTTTATAGCTTCCCGCATCCTTTGGCGCGTTTCCATCTGATGTAGACCAGATATACTCCAATTCTCCCTTATAATCAAATTCACTGAGAACCGCCTCTCTGGGAATCGGATTTTCAAATGCTTTGCCGTCATAAACCTTTGAAGTCACAGTTCCCTCTGCCAAAGACAACGTATCCATTGACTTTCCAGTATCGGCATTCAGCTTCGCAATACGCAGTGTACCACTTTCAAGCTTAATCTCATAGTTCCCTTTCTTGGTCTCCTCCACTGCTGCGCTTACGATAATCTCATATGCTCCTGCCACTGTTGTATCAATGTTCTCGTCCTTGAGCATAGCTCTTGGCTCGCCGCCCTCTGCCCACTGATCTTCATAGGAAAGCTTAACCTCTTCCTCCAAATCAAATTTTTCAGGTAATGCTTTGCCATTCGCAAGTCCATAATTTTTTGCCTTGATGGTAATTTCCCGCTTGGTAATCATCAATTTTACGATCTCAGATTCAGCTTCTTTATACTTGCCATCTTCCTTAAAGACTGCCTTTACCTGATAGCCATCCTCAGCGACATCGACCGGCGCTTCTGAAAGCTCTGTCCCTGCTGCGTCATAATATTTCAATACAAATTTATCTGCTGCGAGTTCTTCTACTGCGCCTTCCTTGTCTGTCGCTTTGATTCCTGCTTTTACCGTGTCCTCAACGCTTTCGCCATACACTACGCTGACATCTTCCAGTTCCAAAGTCAGTTCATCTTTCTCCTCGCCATCCGGCTTCCCGATTGTCATGGTAGCAAATTCCGGAACGGTCAAATCATAATTTGCTTCTGCCAGTTTTGCTTCAAAAAGGATCTTATATTCGCCGTCTGCCGTTGTGTCGATATCTTCATCCTCAAAATATGCCCTCGGTGCGATTTCCCATTCATCTTCATATGGAAGCTTTTCTTCGTCTCCCTCTTTTACCAATCCTGTTATAGTCAGCTTTTTATTCAGTTCTTCCTGTGTAGGCAGTTCTGCTCCATTTTCGATTTCAAAGCTGTCTAATTGAATCTCAATCTCTCTCTTCGTGATTTCAAAGGAAACCTTGTCGCTCTCGCCAGCCTTCTGATCCGTCTCATCATATTCATATACTGCCGCGACCTTATATTTGCCCGCATTCCTTGGCAGCTCTGAGAGTTCCCGATCCTCCGCATCATAATACTTGATCGAGAGTCTCTTCTCATCAAGTTTTTCTTCTTCCCCTTGAGCGTTGACTGCTGTCACCGCGGATTTGAGGAATTTGGAATCGTCAAAGTCTCCATACTGAAATTCCTTGTCACCCGTCACTTCCAATTTGAGCATATCTGCGGCGATCAGTTCTGCATTCTCCACAGGCTCTATTTGATAGTTTGCTTTCTTCGCATCCCCAGCCAGTCCGAGATTAATCGAGTCATGCTTTACTTTTAATATATATTTTCCTGCCTGCAGCGGCGCATCGGGTGAAATTGTCTCATCGCCCTTCATGATGTCATAGGAAGCTTGCGGATAGCCTTCCTGAAATTTCTCGTCATACGCAAGACTGCTGTCCTCTGCCAGTTTTAAAACATATGTTTCCGGCAGTTTTTCTTCTTTATTATTGATATCAATGCGCTGATCTTCCAGCACCAGTTTGATTGGCTTCTGCGCTATCGCAAAAGGCATCTGCTCTGTTGTATCGCCTTTATACCTGTCGCCTTCCTTTACAGATGCCTCGACATAGTACTCGCCTGCATCCTTCGGCGCTTCCTCCAGTGCTTTCTTGTCCTTGTCATAATACTTCAGCTCATATTCTGTAAAATTCTCAAGCTCTGTGTTGTCTTTCACATTTGTGGCGGTTACGGTGATCTTGTCTTCCAGACTGTCTCCGTATTGGATTCCCTCTGCAACTGCAACTGACAGTGCGACCTTTATTTCGCCAGTACCAGTATCAGTAGTTGTAGATGACTTTGTGCCTGACTGTGTGCCCTTTCCCTCACCTGTGCTGTCACTCTTCGGGTACGCGCTGCGAAACAGGCTCTCCCACAGGGATTCTTCCGATTCGTTTGACTCGTTTGTATCCCCGCTTTCTGTCTTTGCAGGCACTGGCTCTGCAGCCATGACAGTTCCCGCAGACGGCAGTGCCACCACGGCAGCTAGCAATACTGCCATAATCTTAGTACCCATCCGTTTATTGATCATACTTCTTCTCCTCCTCTACTGCATAATTCCTGTCAACCGCCAGACAGGTTTCTGTCAGTCGATTGCTCTTTTTATGATTTTATATTCTAGCATATCAATTTAGCAATTGCAATCATTTTAGCAATTTTATTTTTAAAATTATCAAAATAGCAATTTTATGG
>CAMWJQ010000144.1 GCA_947174615.1 uncultured Lachnospiraceae bacterium | reverse complement strand
TTTCTTTAACAATTTCTTCAATTTCAGTCCGAATCCAGTATTTCACGGGCTTATCTTTCAGTTGTTCTCTCCAATGCTCCATGTTTCACCTGCCTGAACAATTTTCCGTCGTAGTTCCTGATGAGAAATAATCAAACAGTTCACCCACGCTGTTGGATTTACCCGATTTTTTTCTCATTTTGTATGCAGAATTGCCATTCGAAAACTTTCACTTATTATATCATATCTGTCTGTTGTTTCAATCCATAATGAGACCCAACGCCCCCGAGAGTATCCAGCCTTTGGGGGCGTTTGTTAATTTTGAAACAGGATTTGATACGTATGCGGATAATAATCGTGTAATTCCTCTATGCGGGTTTCTTTTCTGGCATAGGTCTGAACCCAGGCTTCATAGTCTGGGTTTTCCCAGACAGTATCATCATCAAAGGATACTTGTTTCAAACAAATCAGTATATACGCCGCTTGATTAGCCCTGCCATCGCCCACTTTCGGGAAATCTGCCATTTTCTCGCCATCATAGAGAGACCAGCCGCCTCGGTACTGTTCTGTCTGATTGGGAAGAATATTTTCACTTGACTGAACAATGTTTTCAAAACTGCTTGGTGCGCTGCTGTCAAGAAAATTCCAGCAGAGCTTTAAGGGCAAACCGTTTTTGTCATAAGCGAGCATACAATATTGTGTTTCAGTGATGGTTTTGCCCGTATTGTTGGTAAGGATATCGTGTACATAAGGACAGCCATCGTCGTAATAGAGAATATCTGCGCTTTCGTGGGTGATGGAAATAGGATTAATGGCAGCAGTAGTGTCCGCAGCGCTGTGGTCTGTTGAAGCGATGGCAGAGGTAGCGAACAGACCGGCTGTGACAAAAACGATAAGACAGGAGGCGGCAGCCATTACAGGGGTGGTTTTCCTGGTGGTCATAATCGCGGTAATTCGTTCTTCCGACGCATTTCTGCTAAAATTACTGATCAATGGTGCCAGTCCGCTTCTCTTTGCTTCCATGCGGATTAGTATTCTTGAGTAGGTGGATTTTGAGTTTTCACCAAATTGTCTGACAATACGTTCGTCACAGGAAAGTTCAAGATCTCGGTTGAAAAAGATATACATCGCCCACACAAAAGGATTGAACCAGTGAATGCATAGGGCGCCTATTGCAACAAGCTTTGTGATGGTGTCAAAACGTTCAATATGCACATATTCATGTGAGAGAATATATTGTAACGCATTGGTATTCTCCCAATCCGTATTTTTGGGCATTAAGATCACAGGATGCAACACACCATAAGTCAGCGGTGTGGATATTTTGTCGGACTGTCGTACGGAGAGTTTGCGCTTTGGCGCCCGCTCTTGAAGCCAGTGCGCTGCATAAGCGTTGTGGACAGGCAGCGCTGTCTGAAATTCAATCCGGCAGCGCAGATAAGTCATGACAAAAAATGACGCACAAAGTATCATTCCGGCACACCAGAGGACAAACCAGACCGAGACAGAAGGACTGGATGCTGGTGGCTGTTCCGCGCCCGGCATGGGGACAAGATGCTCCTGCGCTATGGCAGAGACAATGCTGTCGGTCCGGGTTCGATCCATAAAGGACGTGGATGCAGTATGGTTTATAAATGTATAGACACTAAAAACAGACGGCACCGTAAACGGGAGCAACAGTCTTAAAAGTACGATTTCCCACAAAATAAGAAATGTTTTCTTGGGAAGACGGTTCAGAAATACTGCCCGAACCATTAGAATTGCAATGATAAAGACAGCTCCGGAAAGGCTCATTTCCAATATATTCATGTATATCACCTCATTCCAAATCTCTGACAAGCTGCTTTAGATGCTCAATCTGTTGGGCAGATAGTTTTTTCCGGCTCAACAGGGCAGCAAACAGCTTATCCACCGATCCATCATAAATTTTGTTGATGAGCTCGTCCGTCTCCGCTGCCTGCACTTCTTCTCTTGGAATCAGGGCATGACACATGAAATGTGGTTCGGAACGCGCGATCGCTCCTTTTTTGATACACCGTTTGATCAGCGTATAGGTAGTGTTCATGTTCCAGCCGGTTTCTTCTTTTAATACATCTGACAGATGTTTTGCGGTGGTGTCGCCCTCACGCCAAAGCACGCTCATCACTTTTAATTCTGAATCAAATAATTTGACGTCCATTGTTGTCTCTTTCCCTCCATACACGACTATAGTAGTTTGTAAATTTATAATACTCTTTTTAGAACAGATTGTCAATACGACTACAGTAGTTTTTGAAGAGGGTAAAAATTCGGTAAGGCTGAACTGTGATTTCAAGATACCTCTATTTATAAGAACATCGAAATGCTGTATAATAAGATTCAGTATAAAAACACGAAAAGGAGTATGAAGAATGGACAATGAAAAAGTATACGCTATGCAGTTTGGCAAAGTTTATCCGCTGCTGGTATCCAAGGCGCAGAAAAAAGGACGGACAAAAGAAGAAGTAGATCAGATCATAGATTGGCTGACGGGCTATACGACCGAAGCAATGGAGTATGCAGTGCAGAATCAGGTCACATATGGAGATTTTTTTCGAAATGCTCCCAGGTTAAACCCGAGCAGAAAACAAATAAAAGGGAGTGTCTGCGGCGTGCGCGTGGAGGAGATTGCCGAGCCGCTGATGCAGGAAATACGATATTTGGATAAGCTGATAGACGAACTGGCAAAAGGAAAGGCAATGGATCAAATACTGCGCGACAGTAGCGACATGCCTAGTACGATTGAGGAATATATCCGTCAACAGCCGGAGGAAGCACAGCCATATCTGCATCAAGTCAATGCCGCGATTCGCTCTGCGCTGCCGGATGCCGTACAGAAACTGTCCTGGAGTATGCCTACTTACTGGAAAAAGCGGAATTTGATACAGTTTGCTGCCTTTAAGAAGCATATAGGACTATATCCCGGACCGGAGGCTGTGGAAGCGTTTGCTGACAAGCTAAAGGCGTATAAGACCAGCAAGGGGGCAATCCAGCTTCCCTATAACAAGCCGCTTCCGCTGGAGCTCATTACGGAAATTGCACTCTGGTGCGGTTCTAACACACTATAACACCGCATTTTTGGTCAAGAGACAAGGCGCTGTCTGTGTTATGCTGTTCTTGTCAAGTAAG
Source organism: uncultured Lachnospiraceae bacterium (assembly GCA_947174615.1). Classification (GTDB taxonomy): domain Bacteria; phylum Bacillota; class Clostridia; order Lachnospirales; family Lachnospiraceae; genus COE1. The sequence continues at coordinate 5,797 of CAMWJQ010000144.1, read as the reverse complement.
GAACGGTTCATAAATTACTCATGACAATTTACGGAACAGTTCTTTATAAATCAAATAAGGGGAGGTAATGCACATGCGTAATGAAAACCCGATATTTCGTTCGCTTGCAATGATTGAGGAGCGGATTCAGGAGAAGATGACAATTGAAAATCTTGCAGAGGGATTGTATCTGTCCAAATATCATTACCAGCGCCTGTTCCGAGAGACCGTGGGCGACAGCGTTATGCGGTATGTAGCTAGACGCAGGCTGACGCTTGCCGCACATGAGCTTGCACAGCACAAGGAAATAACCGTTCTTGAAATCGCGTTGAAATACGGCTATGATACCCATGAGGGCTTCACCCGCAGTTTTCGGGCATATATGGGGATCACGCCGGCGGAATATCGGAAATATCACTGTGCGGTATCGTCTCCAATCGTGCCAAAGGAGAGATGTGTTATGATGTATTCAAAAATTACAGATGAGATGCTGCGGGAACTGAATGCGCTGATTGTTCAGGCGAAGGAAGCCGCGGATTACACGAGAAAAAATAGGGCTGCCGTATCACAGGATTGTACAGGATATGCTGGCTATTGGGAGCATATCGCGGATAAGGCGGATGCTATGGCGCAGGCGTTAGGAGAGGTGTTGAGACGAATTACAGGAATCGTCCAGCAGCCAGATGCGATCTCTGCCCGATTTGTTCTGATCAAGGCAATTGAGGAGGCTGCTTTTTGGGCGGATATTCTGGCGTTTGAGACAGGACTGACAGCCGCGAGGGCGATGCCGCAGCACCGCGTGATTTTTGAACCGTTCTGTGAAAAGTATGATAGGCTCTCGCAGTCCGCTCAGATGAAGGCAGAAAAAATCGCTCTGTTTTTCAGCGAACTTTCCACGATGATTTTTGAAGATCTGCGAAAGAATGCACAGGAGCATCTTAAACGCATTGTCAAGAAAGGCAAGGCAGTTTATGAGGGGGATTCATCGGGTTATATTGTGGATGAAATCCGGTCTATTATCAGTGAATTGGCTGAGACACCGCTGGAGGAACTCACAGTCCGCAGTCTGGAGGATGCGCTGTTTCGGGTGAATGTTGCGCTCTTTGCCGCAGATGTCGATCTATTGCGGATGCCGTCTGACAAGGCGCTGTTTGACAGCATATCCGAATTGAAAGAACAGCTCATAGCGGGTACTCAATATTTCAAGAGCCTGTCAGCAGACTTTATACAGGAAATTACGGCGCCGCAGAAGGCTGCAGACATCGCAGGCAGTCACCAGAAGGAGTTTTGCGTTCAGGGAAAAGTATTGTTATTTTATCTGCGTGGAGAACTGCAGAAGTTAGGCAATACCTGTCTAAGCCGCAATCAGCAGGAGGAATTAAATGCCCTCTGTGCCGCGCTGGAGGAATGTCTGGGATGGGCGCAAGAGGATACTGCGCAGACAGGGGAGCGCATTCAGGCGGTATATGATGCTTTGCTTGCAGAATCAGCGGCACTCGGGGAATATGGCGGACCGGTTCAATACATTGCAAATCAGCTCGGGCGCTTGGGACGTCTAAACAGTTCCTTAGGATCGTGAACCGCCGGGCATTTGGGCAGGGGAAAATGTTTCCCCTGCTCATTTTTTATGCACACGGGCACCCAGAGGAAGTATGTCAGCTGGAGCTGACGGGTGCCCGGCGCGCGAGTAGGGAAAGATAAATTTTCTCTACTCGATTGCATGATATTAAAAACAACGATTGATAAACAGGAGGATTCTGTTATAATAGAGAAAACGACAGCAGGATACAAGGAGAAAACCGATGATATTTGGAAACAAAAACAATAGCAGGAAAACAGCGCAGATGAAGTCTGTGATGCAGGAGGTCATGACGGAAGCATTCCAGCGGCAGACGCAGGAGCTGTCACGTATGCAGGAGGAACAAAGGAACCATTTCAATGAACAGATCGAGAAAAATTACAAGGCGGTGAGAGGGCTTTCGGATTCTGTTGAGGATTTTTTGGATTCGCTGCAGGAGGAGGGCGATGGGCAGCAGCAGTTCCAGCAGATGCAGGAAGCCGCCCAAAAGCGGGAGCAGGCGCTGTTAGCGCTGGTGCAGCTATATCAGCAGCAGATGGAGCTGTTTGAGCAGTGGATTACAGGACAGGAGCATGAGACGGGCGAAGCCGCCAGGGAGGCATGGCAGCAGCAGTATTCCATGCTCAAGGGAAAGATTCAGGCAGAGAGTATGCTCTGTGCGATAGAACTGACAGGCGTGTCAGGAGAACCGGTGGATTACCGTCTGCATGAAGTTCTTCAGGCGGTGGAGCCAGACAGCAGGGAGCAGGAAGGTAAGATCGAAAAAGTGTACAGTCAGGGGATGCTGTATCATGGCGCAGTCATCAGAAAAGCTCGTGTGACGGCGTATCGTAAGTCGTAAAACAGGAAAATCAAATCAGGAAACAAAGGAGAAAAATATGGATACAATCATAGGAATTGATTTAGGTACGTCAACAACCGAGGCAGCGGTATATCAGGACGGAAAGCCGGTTATTATGCTTAACTTTGACGGCAGGGAAGTTACGCCCTCTGTAGTAGGATTGGACGACACAGGCAATATCATTGTGGGGGAGAAGGCGGAAGCGCAGCTGCTGATTGCGCCGGAGCGGACAGTCAGGGAAGTGAAGCGCCTGATTGGGACAGAAGAGTTAGTCACGATGGGAAAACGGCAGTATTCTCCTGTTGAAATCTCTGCAATGATTTTATCCTATGTCAGAACTTATGCAGGCAAATATCTCGACGCAGATATTACGCGTGCAGTCATTTCTGTACCGGCATACTTTGATGAACTGCAGCGTCAGGAGACAATGGAAGCTGGAAGAGCGGCAGGATTTATGGTAGACCGAATTATCAACGAGCCTACGGCAGCGGCGCTTAGTTATGGGCTGGAGCACATGGACGAGGAGAGCTATGTACTGGTTTACGATCTGGGCGGAGGCACCTTTGATGTCACACTTCTGGAAATGTTTGAAGGGGTGCTTGAGGTAAAAGCAAGCAGCGGAGACAACAAACTTGGCGGAAAAGATTTCGACGAGCGGCTGATCCAGTATCTGACACAACAGTTTCAGGAGAAGCATGGCATCGACCTGACAAAAGATCTGTATGCGATGGCGCGTGTTCGTGACGAGGCGCTGCGCTGTAAGATTGCTTTGAGCACCCAAGAGGACTATGCAGTACAGCTGCCGGTGCTCATCGTGAAGGATGATGTGCCCTATGCGATGGATGAGGTCATCACACGCGCAAAGTTTGAGGAGCTGATTCAGGATTTGGTGGAACGCACGCACGATCCGATCAAGGTAGTGCTTTCAGACAGCGGGCTCTCTGCCGGACAGCTTGACAAAATTCTGCTGGTAGGCGGTTCCACCCGTGTTCCGCTGGTGCGCAGGGATATTGAGGCGTACTTTGGCAAGAAGCCGGAGGCGGCAGTAGATCCGGATTATGCAGTGGCGCAGGGCGCAGCGATACAGGCAGCCATTATATCGGGGATGATCGACGAGAGCAGCGAGATTGTGATGACGGATGTCAATCCTTACACACTGGGCGTCCGTGCGATTTATGGCTACGACGATGAATATATGAGTGTTATCATTCCGAGAAATAAGACGATACCAACCACCAAAAAGCAGAAGTTTTATACCGCATGGGACGGGCAGACGAAGGCTGTCATTGAGGTCTATCAGGGGGAATCCTCCTCTATACGGTATAATCACTGCATTGGGGAATTTATCCTGAGCGGCATTCCGAACAGAGCTGCCGGAAAAGAAGCGATCGAGGGTGCTTTTTCCTATAATCAGAATGGTATGCTGCATGTGACGGGAAAGATTGTGAGTACCGGAAAAGAAGCTTCAATCGAGATTAACATGCTTGGCACAAAAGAATCGCGGGAAGATGTCAGCGATTGGAAATCCTCAGAACTGGCAGGGGAGTACAGGTCTACCGTCAGGCGCGCGGAGAAGTGGCTGAAGAAACACGCGGAGGACAAGCGGGCGGAGGATCTTTTGTATTATCTGAAAAAAGCGGTCCTGGAAGAGGACGAGGAGCAGGCGGAAGAATATGAGGGGAAACTACTATATTATATAGGGGAACAATGATGAGAAAAGATTATGAAATACTTGGCATTGGGGAAGATGCGGACGAGAAAACAATCAAAAGAGCATACTTTAAACAGATAAGAGAATATTCGCCTGAAAAGGACCCGGAACGGTTTCAGGAAATCAGAGCTGCCTACGAACGTCTGCTGGAGGAAAAGGATAAGCCGCAAAATTCTCTCCAGCTTGAGTTTCCCGCAGATGATAAATTTGCAGTAAGCATGTTTGATCAGATACAGAAGCTCTTGCAGGAAGGCGACTATGCCAGAGCCTCCTTGACAGCGAAGGAAGGAATGAAGTACTACCATGAGGTAGAATGTTTTCTTTATATGTACGCGAGATGCTGTATGCTGGAAGGAAAGAACGGAAAAGGCGTCAAGGCATATGAGAAGCTGGTGAAACGTTACCCGGATAAGCTCTATTATAAAAGTGAGCTGGCAAAAGCATATCATATCAGGGGATATGTGCGGAAGGCATATGCGATGTTTCAGACTGCATATCAGGAGGGATGGCGCGAGATTGATTTTCTTAATTTGTACAGCCAGTGCTGTTTTGAACGAGAACAATATCAGGAGGCAGTTTTGGTTTTGCAGGAGTTGATAGATGCTGTCCCAGCCGAAAAGACAAATCAGGCAATACCAGAGCTGTTAGAGGCATATACAGGGTTATTTTTAATTTATATATCCGCCCCGTTTCCAGTGAAGGATGTTGTGGAAAAGTGCAGTTCGCTTTTAGATCAGATTGGAAATCAGAATCATGGGTATGAAGATCAGCTGATATCCATGTTCACATATGCCTATACAGCGGCTTCTATGGCTGAAGGGGAGGAGTTTGCCAGCCTCATTAAGAAAATGAGGGATATGCTTCGGCTATTTCTTCCGGAAGATATGCCAAAGGAAATACTAGACGCATATGATCTGATGGACGATGAACGGTTCAGTGAGCTTATGAAGCTGACAGTAAATGCCTTTATGCTGTTGGATGGCATAACGTATCCGGGAGAGTCCTTTCATGAATATGCGATGTTTATGCAGATGGATGCGTTTCTCTGCCAGCTTGAGGCATGGCCAATGCAGCGCAGAGAGCTGGAACTTCTGAAAAAGGAGTATCCGGATATTTATGAGTGCGGTACAGAGATCTGGGACATGCTGCGCATAAGCACTATAAACAAAGCATACATGAGGGAGGATGTTCTGGCGGAATATGGAAAGATGGAACGTAAATTCCAGTGCGGGCATTACTATGAGATGTATCCGAACAGACGACAGGAGGAGGAACAGGTCCAGTGGGACAGTCAGGAAAATGGAACTTTTGTTCGTCAAAACAGGAAAATAGGACGCAATGAGCCCTGTCCCTGCGGGAGCGGAAAGAAATATAAGAACTGTTGTGGAAAAGGGCTGTAACTTTGGATGAAAACAGCAGCAGTATCATTCGGCAGCTATGAAACAGGCAAGGGAAAATTCATCCCTTGCCTGTTTGGATTTAGGAAAAATTCCAACTGAATACATTCCGCCAGAAAATTTCTTCTTTAATAAACAATCCAAAAAAGTAAAAATCTTCCCATTTCATTCACACATTGCTTAAAATATTCAAAATTTCTTTATAATTTGTTCAAATTTATGATACATTTTCAAGGATTTAGCGGGCAGAAGATGTCAAAAAAATCCCGTTTTTATACTAAAATCATAAT
>CAMWJQ010000143.1 GCA_947174615.1 uncultured Lachnospiraceae bacterium | reverse complement strand
AACTCATACCAGTATCCGTCCCCTGCGATACCGCCTTCTGTCATGGTGCGCACCAGGATTTCAGCAATTGCGACACCTCGTTTTTTCAGCGCTTCAAAAAGAACCATGTCACTTGCAAATATCGAGTAAAAAAGCATCTCCTCCGGCTGAAATGACAGTTTTTCCCGCTGTAAATATAGATACTCCAGCACCGCGAGGCGCTCATCGTCCGCCAGAAACTGCAGCGGCTTTCCTTTTTCCCGCTTTGCGCTCTGCGCAAATTTCATGCCTTTCAGACTGCAGGCGCCCTTCAATCCCCCCCGAAAAATTTTGAGCAGATACAATGAATAGTTTGTGCGGTAATTTGCGTATTTCTGCCCCACATAGCAGCGGTATTTTGTCTCGATTTCCGCCGTGGCGGGAAAGTCAAAGGTCGCCCCCTTCTCAACCAGCGCCCGCACCACATCAAGCCCGCGGAAGCGGCAGGCAAGCCCCAGCGCGGGCGCAGACATCTCCACATCGCCAAGTTCATCATACTGTTCTTTGATCTCCTCAACAGCGTCGTTAAGCACTGCCTGCTGCAGTATTTTAGCGCGCTCCTCCTGTGTCAGTTCCATTTTAATTCCTCCTATGGATATATATGGATATATCCAGATTAACTCCTGTTCCTCTAAATACTGTCCGCAGCCTTTTGCTTTATTTCGAACAAATATTCTACCCTCTCGCAAGCTTGATACCGAATCCCTTTTTCCCTGCAATATGCCTCCGCTTTGCTCTGTCTGGGGCAGATTACTGTCACATCTGGACACTCCGCAAACATCTCAAAATCCAGACTATTTTCCTCTTTGTCCTGGACGCGCTGAATCGATGCGGGCATATAGACCTTCCTTAACGTCGAACATTTGGCAAATGCACCCGCTCCAAGTTCCTCCACCCCCTCGCTGATATACACCGTTTCCAGTGCAATGCAGCTCAAAAACGCCTTCGCGCCTATGCGCTTCACGTTTGATGGGATCGTGAGCGTTCTCAATTCAGCGCACGCAGCAAATGCACCTGTGCCAAGCTCCTCCACCCCCTCACCGATATAGACCTCCTCAAGCTTCGCGCAGCCGTCAAAAGCATGTGCGCCAATTCGCGTAACATTCTCAGGAACTGTAATTTTTTTCAGGGATGCGCATCGCATAAATGCCAGATCTTCAATTTCCCGAACTGTTGGGGGAATACAGATCTCCTCTATTGCCGACATGCCCAAAAAGGTACAGGTGCAAATACGCTCGATCGACGGAGGAAGCGCAATCCTTTTTAACAGACTGCAGCCGCAGAATGCCACCCCGCCGATCTCCTTCACCCCTGCTGGAATGTTGATCTCAAGCAATGCCTCCATACATTGAAAAGCGCCCGCGCCAATCACTTGAATCGTATCTGGCAGCACGATCTTTGTGATTGTCCTGTGCTGTTTGATCTGCTCATTCGTGGCACCCGGATTCATCGTGTCCGGCTTGGCGTTTCTGTACTGATATTCCTCACCCGTGAATGCCCCTTTTCCGATGGCAGTGACAACTCTTTTCCCGATTTTTTCCGGCACCGTGACCTCTGTCGCACTCCCCTTGTAGTTGGTGATGGCAAGCGTGCCATCCGCTGTCTTTTTATAACGCCACAGCTGCCCTAACGCCGTGACCGAGTCCGGCGCGGCATTGAGCGTTCGCATCAGTTTTTTGTCAGCCTTTTCCTGTTCCGCCGCAAAGTCTGCCGTGCGGTTCTTGAAATCAAGCAGCCACGCCAGCATCTCAGTCCGGTCATGCCGGGCCGCATAGGCGATCATCTCCTCCCGCTTTTTGGGCGTGCTCAGCCAGCCCTCCCGCTCGATAAACGGCATGGCTTCCACCAGATTCCTGTCGATCACACAGCGCATAATCTTCGTCGGCTGCATTTTCTCCCGTCTGAAATGTTCGAGAAAAAACGCAAAGATCCTGATATCATGAAACCGATTCTGTATATTGTTAAATGTTTTTTCTGTAAAACGAAATGGCTTTCCCTCAAGCTCTGCAGACAGCTGCTGCATGACGCTGACATACTCCCGATCCGTAAGCTTCCCTGTCAACGTACAAAACTCAAGCCAGTATCCGTCTGCCAGCGTGCCCTCGGTAATCGCGTGAATGCGCTTTTGTGTGAGATGAATCCCGCGCTTTTTCAGTTCCCCGTAAAGATAGCTGTCTCTTGCAAAAATTGCATAATAAAGCAGCTCCTCCGGTCGAAAAGCCAGCTTTTCCTGATGTAAGATCAGATAATCAAGGACTGCGCTGCGCTCCCTGTCTGAAAGAAACGGCAGCAGCGTTCCATCCTCTCTCTTTTCGTTTTTTTTAAAGTTCATCCCCTGCAGGCAGCGCGCTCCCTTCACCCTGCCGCCCCGCGAACATTTCAGGAAATACAGCGCGTAGTTTGTGCGGTAGTTCTCTCGATACGGCGCATGTTTTTCACCGATATGGCAGTGATACCTCAGCTCGATCTCCTCCGTGGAAGGAAAATCAAAGGTTGCGCCCCTCTCGGCTAACACCTGTACCACATCAAGCCCGCGGAAGCGGCAGGCAAGCCCCAGCGCGGGCGCAGACATCTCCACATCGCCAAGCGCGTCATAGACTTCCGCAATCTCCCGGACAGCGCTGTTGATGACTGCCCGCTGTAACTGTGCGGCTTTCTCCTTCTGTGTCAGTTCCATCGTCATTCCTCCTGTATCTTCAGAACCGTCTGCTCCGCTCACAGCTCATCCTTCCTAAGCACTAATTTCATCGCCCACGACGGAATTTTATAATTATTCGTCAGCGCAGTATTCCCATCTCGTTCATCCTCCACAAACACAAACGCCGTGTCATATGGCGGCTTTTTCTTAGGAAACTCTCCATATCCGTCCGTGAAATAAATCAAGCCTTTCAGATTGTCAAATTCTTTCTTGTCCACCAGCCTGTTGACATACTCAAATACCGGTCGGAAATCAGTCCCGCCCAGCCCGTGAAGTTTCATATGCTTTAGATACGCATCAAACTCCTGCTGCGTGGTAATCTTTACATCCTCCTGAATGGCTGCATCACACTGGATGATATGCAGATTAATCTTTGAAAAAAAGCTCTCCGTACTTTTGAGGATATTGTAGGTTTTCTGAACAAATGTCTGCACTAGGCTGCCCGATGTCGATCCGGAGGTGTCAATCGCGATCACAAACTCCCGGATGCGCTTGACCTCCTTGTATTCAAGAGGTTCTATTAACGGCATATTGTCATAGAGCGCGAATCCATAGGTATAAAAATTATAATCAAATTCGTCTGGGTTGAGCTTCATCATCTCTGCCCTGACTGCAAACTTCTTGAGAAATTCTGTGTAGTCGTAGCGTTCCCGATTCACTTCCCTGAGATTCTGCGTCAGCAGCCCTGCTCCCGTCCCCTGCGTCATAAACACTTCGAGCTCGGTCTGCATCCGCAGCGCAATGTCCGCCCAGCCCTGTAACAGCAGCATCTTGTTGGACAGCGGTTTTGCCTCCTGCCCAAAGCTGGCATACAGATTCCTCTTGATCTTCTGGTCCTCTGTGAGATACCACAGGACATGGTCGTCTCCCTTGAACAGCAAAGACAGCCGTTCCACCAAATCCTCGGAAAGCTTCTCATCTAAAAAATATCTGTAGATTTTCTCTGCCGAAACGGTCTTAATTTTCTTTTTGAAGAGTTCAAAAAACCGGACTTGCTCCTTTGCTTTCGCGATATTCAGATAACTCAGTTCCAAATCATTGATCGCGCTCTCCACCGCAATATCACACGCCAGATCCCACATCCTCTGATTGACCAGCGAATTCACATAAAAATGCTTAAACACACAGTGCAGGACACTGTGCAGGAAATTGCGTATGGGCAGATTTTCATCCAGCATATACGCATTCAGAATATGTGCCGGGTCATAGATATACACATCCCCGTCACAGGCGGTAAAGGGCGTCAGCTCTGGTTTGGGCGCCATCCTGAACTGATTCAGCGACATGTCCATAAACCGCATATTGACCAGCAGCTTGTTCTTGGACATCTGAATAATCTGGGCTGCTATTTTTTCTGTTTTTTTCTGCTTTTCCTGTTCCATTCTACTTCTATACCTCTTAAAAAGATGCTGGCTTTGCCAAGACCAATGCGGGTATTAATCCAACAAATACAGTCTTGCCCCATGTGCGGGCACTGTATCCGTCAGCACGCCCTCGAATACGATCCGCTCCCCGCTCCAAAGCTCTACGGCGCCATGCACGGCTTTCGTAAGTCCCGCAAACTGCTCTACCTCATTCAGACAGCATGCGCATAGCTGATCCGCCTCCTGAAAATTAAACAGCGCCAAATACTTCTCTCCTGTCTCCTTATTCAGACAGGTCCAGACTGCATACGCCTCGTTTTTCTCAAACTGTCTGCCGACATATTCATTCGAGACAAGCTTTAAGATTTCTTTTCTGGACAACAGGTCCAAAGTCCACGCATCCAGTTTGGTCAGCTCCGCCCCAATCATGAGCGGCGACCCAAAGACACACCACAGCGTCATCATGGTGCGCTGCTCATCCTTGGTAAAATTCGTTTCCCACTCTCTGCCAAAGCCTTTGCCAAGGCTGCCAATCGGCAGCATATCGCAATCCGGATAACTCCCTTGTGCCACGTGATTCTGCCACAGTTCACACCGGTCAAACATATTTCTGAGCAAATCCCACTGGTCCCAGAAGTCATCTGTGATGCGCCACATATTTGCATATTTTTCATAGTGCCATGCCTTTTCGATCAGCGCCGGTCCCGGCGAGAGCGACAGAATAATCCTGCGCCCGCACTTCTCGATCGCGCGGTGCAGCATTTCAACCTCATGCGCTGCCGAGTACGGATTGTGCGGATACAGGTTTGTATTGCAGATATCATCACACTTGATATAATCGACGCCCCACTGCGCATACAAATTGATGATAGAATCATAGTACTCCTGCGCGCCTGCCGCATCTTTGCGCACGCCGTACATATCAGGATTCCAGCCGCAGATTGAAGACGGATCTGCGATCTCATTTGCAGTGACATCTGTTCCCAGCACAGGCAGATGCCTGTGTGCTGCTATCCTTGGAATCCCGCGCATAATATGAATCCCAAATTTTAATCCGAGGTTATGTATATATTCTGCCAGCGGCGCAAACCCTTTCCCGCCTGCGGCGGAGGGAAATTTATTCTCTGCCGGAAGCAGTCTGCCATATTCGTCGATCGCCTCATCGCCAAACGGGATATATTGATATTTGTCCCGCATCGTGCCGGAATCCTTTGCGTACCACTCAATATCGACCACGATGTACTCCCAGCCGGCATCCTTCAAATGCGCTGCCATAAAATCCGCATTCGCCTTCACCTGAGTCTCGTTGACCGTCGTATCGTAATAATCATAACTGTTCCAGCCCATCGGTGCTTTGTCCATCTTAAATTTCATAAAAATCCCCCATTCTTGCCAATGCCCGCGAATTTGGGCGCAGGCACAAATCTGCCGTGTGAAAAATTTATTTTTCACACTATCTCCATTCATACCATACTGTACTCCATCATCTCGTACACAAGTCTTGACCCCTCCGCAATCTCAGGAGGCAGCAGGGCGCGTGCCACACACTTTCGTTCCCCTGACGCGTCATCCTCCTTTATCAGATATGCGTAATCTCCCTCAAGACTGTTTACGATATAATAAATCTTATCCAACAACATTGAAGCTTCTTCCATCCTTTCTATATTCTACTAATCCTGTTTTGTCTCCATGTAAGTACAGTATAACACTTTTTCCGACTCTTTTTCCACTGTTTTTCGACGACAACACATATTTAACAAAAACAATGACTATTTTATAATCTTTTTGTTAATTTTATACATTTCTCATTGCTTTCATCACCTTTTTGAGCTATATTGATTATATAGAAGAAACACATGTCGGGGGGCGGAAATTTTGATAGCAAAGAAAAAAAATTTTAAAGATGAATTTAAACATGATATACTCAAAGAAATGAATAGTGAAGGTATATACGAATCGCCAAAAACGCTCTCTTTTACATCATCTTCCAAAATAGAACATATCCCTCAGGAAGAATACGACCAGTTAGTAGAACCCTATCGGGAAGCCATGACACGGCTCGAGGTCCGCATGAATGGATTGAACGAAGATTATCGAAAAAAATACAGGGATTATCCGATTCACAACATACAAGCCCGCATCAAGAGCAGAAAGAGCATCGAGAAAAAACTTGCCAGCAAAAATCTCCTGATCACTGCCTATACCGCCAAGGACAACTTGACCGATATCGCTGGTATTCGTGTCATCTGCTATTTTGTAGAAGATATTTTCAGTATTCTCTCACTGGTAAAGGCTCAGACTGATTTGCTGATCTTAAAGGAAAGCGACTATATCCACTACCCGAAGGAGAGTGGATACAAGAGCTATCATATGGTGCTTGGCATCCCTGTATATCGTATTGAGGGCATGCAGTACTATCCCGTAGAAATACAATTTCGCACGCTTGCGATGGATCTATGGGCAAGCATGGAGCACCGCATCTGCTACAAGGGTGAGACGCCAGACGAGACGACGGATGCTTTCCGGCTTTATTCAATAGAACTGTCTGAAATGGAACGCCGCATGAAGCATCTGCTTGATGAGATCCGGCGGGATAACCCACAGGAACCAATGCAGTGACCTTTATGTCAGGCTTTTGATCTCAATGGTGATACTACAGTCTGCGATGAACTGATAATTCGCTTCCAGTCCGTAGGAAATATGTATTTTTATGCAGTCCTCGCTCTCTGTCACGCAGACTTCCCGGGTATCCATCGCAATCAGAATATTTCCGAACGGGGTAAAATAATCGGTCATGGTTTTTTCCCCCTCGGAAAACACCATCTGCACATTCACAGGTCCTTTTTTCCAGAGGCAAAACTCCCTGTCACGAAGCTTTATCATATTCGATACCGGCTCCGACACTTCCTCCATATTCTCCTCATACAATATATAATGCGCATTGTTTCGATAATAGTACTCTCCGGGACAGATTGTCTCAATCTGGTCAAGCTCCTCATCGGAAGCCGCCTGACCGACCTCGCTGTCCACAAATTGAAGCCCACGCACAGATACCAGTACATCCTTTGTCATAGATGTCTCCTTCTTTCATTTATAATATGCCTTATTTAAAATATTCCAGCAATGCAAACTTATACTGAAGCTCGACTGCGTTTTCGCCGTCTTTGTCTGGACCTCTATAGAAATAAGCTTCCATAAATTCTGCCGCATCCTCCTGCGACAGCTCTTCCCCATTCTCATCCAAGATACAATTCAGCCCTGAATTGATAAAAATCTCTGGTGAGAGTGTGCCAACCCACAGGATAACGCCAAGCGCCGCTAATACTTTTTTGATGAATTTCATATGTCCATACCCTCCTATAACACTGCCTTATATCAGTAAGTATGGACATAAATATTGGGTTTATACACCTTTTCTGCGATCATATTTCTCAAGCTGAAGCTGCTCAATAATGGCTTCCTCCTGATTGTTAATGTGCTTGCGCACTATTTCCGCCGCCGTAACCTTATCTTTTTTCAGAATACATTGATACATTTCCAGATGCTCCTGCCGCAGCATCTCATGGGATGAGGCATCTTTGAGATACTCAAAGCGGTATCTGTACATTTGTTCGGATAAATTGCTGACCAACTGTATGAGTCTGGCATTGCCTGTGGACAGCACAATCTTGTCATGAAACGCCACATCCGCCTCCGCGAGCATTCGTGTATCCTTTGTCTTAACTGCATCTGTAAAATGTTCACACGCCTGATAGAGAGCGTCCAGCTCTTCCTGTCCCATGCGCTCACAGGCAAGCTCGATTGCAAGCACATCCAATGCGCGCCGAACCTCCATCACATCTTTGAGATTCTTTAATGTAATCTGAGCCACCTCCGCGCCGCGCCGCGGTATCATGATCACAAGTCCCTCAAGTTCCAGTTTCCTGATCGCCTCCCGTATTGGCGTCCGGCTCACACCGAGCTTATTTGCCAGATGGATTTCCATGAGCCGCTCGCCGGGTTTGAGCTTTCCTGTAAGTATTTCCTGCCTTAACGTATTGAATACCACATCTCTGAGCGGTAAATATTCGTCATCATTCATCATACTCATATCTGCCCTCCAATCACGAAGCCTGGTTGTAAAATTCTGTAACATTTACCTGTGCTTCGATTCCCTTTGTCCTAAGTGTCTGGTCAATGTACACTGCCGCCGCGCGCGCTGCCCCCTCTTCCAGAAAAACGCCAAAAATACTTGGACCGCTGCCGCTCATCAGCGCATTCATCGCGCCGTTGCCACGCATCATTTTTTTGATGTCCGTAATGATCGGATATGCACTCTCTGTCACCGTCTCCATCACATTCTCCATATTCTGTGTAATGCGCTTCAAGTCGCCTTGTCCAAGCGCCTCCACCATCCCGTCAATGTCCGGATGCCGCTCAAGCGCATTGGCGTGAAGATTCTCATAGACCCATTTGGTCGGCACCATAATCGGCGGCTTCACAATCAAAAGCGATGCCTGCGGCGGCGCTGGAAGCGGCGTGAGCTTCTCCCCGATCCCCTCCGCCAGCGCTGTGCCTCCCAAGATGCAAAATGGTATGTCCGCGCCAAGCCGGACCGCCTGCCGCATCAGCTCTTCTCTGGTAAGTCCAAGCTCGTACAGCTCATTCATGGCAAGCATTGTAGCTGCCGCGTCTGTACTTCCCCCTGCCATTCCTGCTGCCACAGGAATATTTTTCTTGAGCCGAATCTCCACCCCCTGATGTATCCCGTACTGCCGCCGCATCAGCTTTGCCGCCTGAAATACCAGATTGTTCTCCAAATCCCCCAGATAATCCCTGCTGTTGACGGAAAGTATGATATCCGGGTCCGTTCTCTTCTTAAATTCAAGCTCATCAT
>CAMWJQ010000142.1 GCA_947174615.1 uncultured Lachnospiraceae bacterium | reverse complement strand
CCCATAAAGCACTCTAGCACCAAATCGTTTTCATATGTATCAATTTGCATAATTCTATATATCAGCTGTTCTGGCTTCGGTGTATCAAATACATCTTCATCATATATTTCTAAAGCCAAAAGTTCCTGCTTGGCCTCTTTGGTTGAACCAGCAAATTCTACATTCCAAAGGGTTTCCGGTACCACACCAAGCTTTGAAACATCTAGTATTTTTTTTAATCTTGGAACTCCGTTACCATCACTTCCGAACCAAATGTTATTATTTATAATCTCTTCTTGCATCCTCTCCTCATTGTAAATCCAACATCTTCCTTTTGGTGGCTTATGCTTCTTGCCCGTTGGCGAAACAATAGTATAGAACTGAGATTTAACGGCATGTCCAGCTTGGACTGATAATGTAACCGATTGCCATGGTCCTCTAATATCATTGTCCGGATTTTTATATCTATCCAATAACTTTTGAGTTGCCGGCAGTAAATTCCTTTTCTTTTTAAATTTGTTTATATCTTTTGCATATACAAGAACATACTCGTGATTGTTGGAAAATATTTTTCTATTTTCCCGTGTATTCCTTTTTTGCCAAACTATTGTAGATACAAAATTCTCTCTACCGAAAATTTCATCGCAACATACTTTTAAATATGCCATTTCGGAGTCATCAATAGATATCCATATACTTCCTTCAGCACTCAAAAACTCTCTTAATTCTAGGATAGTTATGCGCATCCCTTCTAACCATTCGTCATGATTCTTAGTATCTTTATAAAACTTAAAATCATCACCTCTATTATACGGCGGATCAATATATATCAAGCTAACTTGATGCTCATATGTATCCTTAATATCTTTTAATACCTTTTGATTGTCTCCCAGTATTAAAACACGCGGATTTAATATCTTCTTCTCAAGAAACGATTTTTTTGCTATTCTCACTGCTAAATTCACCTTCTGCATATAACTAATCTTTCTGCTTCGTAGTTAATTTCGTAATTGTTATCCTGCCTATTAAACCTACTATGCATAAACTGTCCCGGTGATACCACCGACACATCTTTGTAATACTTCTGAGCAATACTTATAATATCTTCGATTGAAAGCAATCTCGGTGTAGCTCCACTATTTGCATCAAATGGAGAATATGAAAGCACAGTTGAAGCTTGAGCTTTGCTTGCATACATGAATAAATCATCAAATGCCTGTGGTACTTTGCTCTTAATACAAAAAGGAGATTGGTGTCTATCGTTTCGATAAATTGCTCTACTTAATCCACCTTTGCCATTAGGAAATGTAGTCGATATTTGCGGATTATCGTGCAAGCAAATAGTCTCAAGAATATGATAATAACGACTATAATGGTATCGTGTATAAGGCGGATCAGCATAAATAACCTCTACATCGCCAGGCTGCAATCTTTTCAAAACTTCCATATAGTCATCACAGATTACTTCAAAATCATGCGTATTTTGCGGTAATTCTACATAGTATTGCATCCATTTTTCAAATTGTTCAAAAACATCTAATTCCCTATCAGACAAGATTTTTTTTGCCAGATTCTTTTTTAAAGAACCATCTTTATTTCTTACTTTCAAGGGCTGAGCAAATTGCTTGCCAATAGTATTTACTACGTCTGTTGTAGCACCCATAAGCGCTGCCAACATTGCATTCTTAACCCTTTCATTTTGTGCAAAGGCATATGAAGAGATTGCATCAATATCAATAGCTTGTTTAAAAGAAAAGTATAATCCTCCATAATATCGCGTGATAATTGAATCCAAAGATTGTAAATTTATTCCCTTGGTGTCCTTAACCATAGCAAAAGCTTTTTCAAGAGAAGGGGAAAGATCCGTTTCACTATAAGGCAGATTATTTAAGTAGGCATACAAAGATCCTTTTTCAATAACCTCATAGATTGGCTCCAACTCCCCGGATAATAATGAGTTACTACACTCATCCTCATAAACAAGAATAGGCTTATAAATTATCAAGTTGGTTCTTCTTGTTTCAGACTCTTTTATTCTGGCTATAATTCCTTTATAATCAAAATCTTTTGGCAATCCAAACAAACGTGCTTCACAGTACACTTTTGAATAGTTTTGAATATCTACTGCTAAAACATCATACTGTTGAAGCAAATACTCAGATACTACTCCCGATCCACAAAACAAATCACATATTCTTCCATTTCCATGGGTAAGCTCATCTATATATCTCTTGATTGGAGATAACATACGAGCTTTACTGCCCAGATAATGGACTGTCTTAACACTTGTATCCATATTTAAACTTTCCAGAGCCCAAGGCTTGGAGTGCTCGGTTTAATGGTGCTTACATCTGTGATAAATCTAGCAATGCCAGACACACCGTTAGCTCTTTTCCATAATTTTACAAAACTATCTACTTCGGAGTATCTTGAATCTCCCGGCATCAGTAATTCATAAAGAAACGATCTTGTAGATGCTTCCGAGAAAACAACATAAGGTCTGTTCGTTCCGCTCGGATAAGGAAGTCCACTAGCCGCACTTATTTCAAACCGCCAATTGTGACTAGCTACCGAAACACTTGGTCTTGATTCTGTAGCCCCCAATGTCCCTGCTGAGTCAACGTTCTTCAGAAGAATCCTATAGGTACCACTACTACCCCCAGGCGTAGCTCCAAAATAGTTTTGAAAAGACGCTTTATCAAAATTAATTTGCTTCCATCTAGTGCTTGATTTTGGAACCTCAGCCACCAAAATTCTGTCGGTAGTAGAAACTGTCCAAACGGGGCTAATTGTTGGTGCAACTACTACTGGTACTACGGCAGGAATCGGTGTTGCTATTATAGCTGATGACTTTTTAGGTTTAGCCTTAGTTTTTCTAAGTATAGGCACAGTAACAGGATTGCGTACAGATGTAGTTTGGGGCTGGGCTTTATACAACGCCAATAGTGAAGAATCCGGATCAACCATCTTTCCTGTCGAAGATTTAGGTACCGAAAATGATTTTGCTTTTTTTGCAGAACTTAGATTAACGGCATGATCAATAATTGGATCATTTATATCAAATATAAGATTATTATTGATCGAATAATCCAACCAATCCTGCCAGTCAATTTTGAGCTTTGTGAAGTCTGTATAACTTAACGCATTATACGAATACATTTCGATGTTATGATACAACCCACGCTCAGTCAAATTACCCGATCCAATAATAGACAGTCCACCTGTCGTTGTTTCAAACCAAGTAATCTTAGGATGAAATAAATACTTTTTTGAATCATGAACATAACCGTATACAGTTAAATTACGATAAAGTTTGCAATATGCTCTTAACCTTGTAACCGCCTTCAGATCAGTAATTGAATCAGTACCGACAATCAACTCATATTTATGAATTTTAATGTAATCGCTGAAGTCTGGATCACCCAAAAACAAATCAATTCCATTCTCTTCTGCAAATGCAAAAGCTCCAGCTCCGTCTTGCCCCTTATTACATGCGTCAATCAGTGCTTCTCCCAGCCTCATACTTGCTACATAGGTGGGATCTTGAATCATCAATTCCATATCTGTACCTCCATAATTATACTTCGATTGTTACTTATAGTCAACAATTATATTCCCTTAAAGAAATCTTCAAAAGAAACATTCAGAGCATCTACTATCTTCTCCAAACTTTTAAGTGAAATATTTCTTTTCCCCAATTCAGCTCCTGCTAAATACGTTCTATCTAGCTCAGCTTTTAAAGCAAGCTTTTCTTGACTCAATTCCTGCTCGTTGCGAAGTTGTTTAATTCGCTGTCCTACTTTTTCAGTAATCATAGTAAATACCTCCACATATCATTATCCATCACGTTGCTTATAAGTCAACGGACTATAAGTAACACTTGCTATTTTAAGTTGACTTTTTCATCGCTTCTCTTGACTACTCTCTCTTTGCCCCGGATATCCTTCTCGGCTTACGGTATTTGTCACGTGATTTTGGCATTATTTAGGTCTTGTCGATATCTGTTTCGCCTATGCACTGAAAGACCTCTGGGAACTTGGTAACTAATGCATCAAGTTTTCTCATAACAGCTTTATCACGGGTGTAAACTGTCGCATCCGGATCCTCTGCATTGAAATTGATTACAATCTCCTGCTTATATCGTGTTAGCCTAATGTAATTTCTGTTCGTCGGACCAGAGATTTGCCTCCACCTTCCTTCAGATCCCAGCTCACGATGGGCACCTTTGGTCTTGGCTGTATCCTTCCCACTACTAGAACGGATTAGGGACGTTCACTATTAGCAACATGCGCCGTCAGGCGCACTGAAAAAAGGGCGTCCATCATAAAAGATGTAACGCCTTTTGACTAATACGTTATTCAAATTTATATACAAAGCAGTTTGCCGCTGTTACGCCGCTTTCTGCAGGTGTCTCTGTGTTACATTCCCATCTCGAAATGGATGAATGCACAAAAAATCCAGTATAAACATAGGAATCAGCAACAACGGATCTGCGTTTGTACCATGAATAGCATTATCATATGCTTCGCAAAGCCTTTCAACCGCCTCTGGCGTCAGTAATTTTTGCCATTTCATTTCGTAATGATAATTTCGCATTGATCTGCCTCAATTCCATATCACATTTATAGCATATTTTTGAATGTTCTATAGAAAACATTAGCATGAAACTTCATCATAGTCAATTATAATTACATCATTTTGTTTAAAATGATGTAATTAAATTTTTATTATAGAAAAACCTTACCGATCCTCCGCTTTCACGCTCGAAATCAGTAAGGTTTTCATATCATCTACACAATCGCTTTCTTCGGGCACTTCTCCTTGCACGCCCCACAGCCAGTACACTTGCTCTGGTCAATATGCGCATGGAAATCGGTCACTGTCACTGCCCCTGACGGACACACTTTCACACAGAGACTGCATCCGATACATCCTGTCTGGCAGGCTTTCATGGTGACTGGACCTTTGTCCTTGGAACTGCACGCCACGACTGCTTTTGCATCATAGGGAATCAGCTCGATCAACTGCTTGGGACATGCAGCTACGCACTTGCCGCACGCCTTACACTTTTCCTTGTCAACCTTCGCAATGCCGTTAACAAGGTGAATCGCATCAAACGGGCATGCCTTCACACAGTTGCCATATCCAAGACATCCATGATTACAGGACTTCGCACCGCCATCCGGCACGTATCTGACCATCCCGCAGTCCTCCACGCCGGAATACTCATAGATTTTTGTCGTTCGTTCACAGTCGCCTGCACACTTTACAAACGCTGTCATTCTGACAGATTCACCTGCCTCAACCCCCATGATGGCGGCAACCTTTTTGCCAACCGGCTCACCGCCGACAGGGCAGGCATTGACTGGCGCCTCACCCTTCGCGATTGCTGCAGCCAGCCCCGAGCAGCCGGGATATCCACAGCCGCCGCAGTTATTTCCGGGAAGTACGCCCAGCACAGCCTCCTCCTTCTCGTCCACCTCCACTTTAAATACAATACTTGCGATGCCGAGGAAGATGCCCAGAAATAAACCTACGCCGCCTACAACGACTACGGCAGTCACTATTGCTGATATATTCATATGCTACTCCTTTCCCCTCTACAGCAATCCCGAGAATCCACAGAAAGCGATTGCCATCAATCCTGCTGTGATCAGCACGATCGGCATTCCCTTGAAGGATTCTGGTATGTCATTGTACTCCATTTTTTCACGGATTCCAGCCAGGATCACAATCGCAATCAAAAATCCGACTGCTGTAAACAGACCGCTTGCGATGCTGAACCCGATTCCATAGCTTTTCTGTACATTTGTCAGCGCGATACCCAGCACTGCACAGTTTGTCGTAATCAATGGAAGATATACACCAAGCGCCTGATACAGACTAGGCACATATTTTTTCAAAAACATCTCCACAAACTGTACTAATGCAGCAATGACCAAAATAAATACAATTGTCTGCAGATACGTGATATCAAACGGCTCCAAGATGCATTGATAGATTACGGCAGCCACACCGGAAGCGATCGTGATGACAAAAATCACGGCACCACCCATGCCTACTGCGGTATCTACCTTCTTGGACACCCCGAGAAACGGACAAAGCCCCAGAAACTGACTGAGCACGACATTGCTCACAAGCGAGGAACTGATCATCAATACTAACAAATCCTTTACTACATCCAGCATTTTTTATCCCTCCTTTTTCTGGTTTGCTTTTGCGTCCGCAACAGAACCCGGCGCGCCGTCCACATCGACAAAACGATGCGCACATCCGCTGTCGGAACAGCCCGCGCAGTCTGAACTGCATCCTGATTGGATTTTGTCCACATTCTGTCCCTTCTCCTGCATCTTTCTCTTGACACGGTTCTGCAAGGCAGTCAATGCCGCAAGCACGAAAAAGGCACCCGGTGCAAGCACAAAGATACTGATTGGCACATATTCCACCGTGGTAAACATACCAAGTACATTATTGATTACAGGAATTCCAAAAAGCTCACCTGCACCCAAAAGCTCTCTCACCGCACCGATTGCCGTGAGCGCTACCGTAAAACCAAGCCCCATGCCAAGACCGTCAAATATAGATGGAATCACAGGATTCTTAGATGCAAAGGACTCCGCCCTCCCCAGAATGATACAGTTTACAACGATCAGTGGTATATATAATCCAAGCGCCGAATAGAGACTGGGGATAAATCCTTCCAGCAGCAGCTCCACCATCGTCACAAAAGAAGCCACAATGACGATAAACGCAGGGATTCTCACCCTATTTGGAATAATATGCCGCAACAGTGAAATAATGGCGTTGCTCAGCACCAGTACCGCTGTCGTCGTCAGTCCCATACCAAGACCGTTGACAGCCGATGTCGTCACCGCAAGCGTGGGACACATGCCGAGCGCCAGCACAAAGGTAGGATTTTCCTTCACAAGTCCATTGAAAAATACTTCCATGGAACCTTGCTTTGCTTCGTTATTGATGTCACTCATCTATGCCACCTCCTGCTTCTGATTCTGATAACATTGCATGAAAAAACTGCAGACCGCCATTTACACCGTTTACAATCGCCTTGGTCGTGATCGTGGCGCCGCTGATCGCATCGATCTCACTGTCATCTGTCGATCCAGACTTTGTGTATGTAAAACTTTCCACCTGCTTGTTCTCAAACTGCGGCACAAGCACATCTCCTGCTTTCATGCCAAGACCTGCAGTCTCTGAGATGCTCAAAAGCGAGATACCGTTGAGTGTCCCGTCGAGCGTCACCCCCATTGAAAACTGGATATCACCGCCATAACCTTCATGATCCGTCACGGTGATCACATAACCCAAAAGCTGACCAGAACCGTCGAGCGCCCGCATCACCTCATCAATATCCATATGAACTTCAGTTCCTGCCATAAAATATGCCGTAGGACCATCCTCTTCCATCATAGCCTCAAATGATTCTGCCGCTGCAAAGACATTCCTGCACGCCTCCGCCTTTGCCTTCGCCTTCTGCGCTGCGATTGGCTCCTTCGTGACATCATACACAAATCCCAGCAAAAGCCCTGCTGCGAGTGTGATTGCAAAGAGGATAAGTGCATCTTTGATCATTGATTTCTTTTCGTTATCCATATTACGCAGCCTCCTTTTTTGTTTTCTTTTTGCCAAAGGCGGTAGGCTTTGTAACCTTCTCAATCAGCGGAACCAGCAGATTTCCCAAGATGATCGCATAGGATACGCCTTCTGCCGACGGTCCAAAGATTCTGAAGATGCCTGTCATAACACCCAAAAAGATGCCAAACACATACTGTCCGTTTTTGGTGATGGGTCTTGTGACATAATCTGTTGCCATGAAAAATGCACCCAGCATCAGACCGCCGCCTGCAAGCTGTGACATAATATAGTTAACGTCTAATCCGCGTCCGCCAAACAATAAGATAAACACGATAAAACTAACGATATAGGACCCCGGCACACGCAGGTCAATCACCTTCATCACCAGCAAAAACACTGCGCCAATCAAGAGCGCGATCATGCTTGTCTCGCCAATTGTTCCAGCTGTCCGCCCGATGATCATATCAAGCAGCTCTGGCGCGCTCTCACCCGTTTTGATTGCCGCAAGCGGCGTTGCCCCTGTATACGCATCACAGTCAAAATTTGTCATGATAGACGTAAAGGATATGATGAGAAAACACCGGGCTCCGAGCGCCGGATTCATAAAATTCTGTCCCAACCCGCCAAAAAGCATCTTTACAACGATAATCGCAAATACTCCGCCGATCACGCCAATCCACAAGGGTGCCTCAGGCGGCAGATTCAATGCCAGCAGCAGACCTGTGACAACCGCTGAGAAATCTCCGATAGAGATCTCCTTTTTCATACATCTGTCATATATGTACTCGGACAGCACGGTTGCCGATACGGTGATCATCACCAGAAACATCGCGTGCAGACCGAAATTAAATACCCCAAATATCGTCGTCGGAAGCAAGGCAAGCGCCACATACTGCATGATGCGCGATGTCGTGTCCTTCGAGCGTATATGTGGGTTCGATGATACTTTAAACATTTTTTCCACGTCCGTTCCCCCTATTTCTTCCTCTTGCCGAGTATTGTTTTTCGCATGGATTTGATGGACTGGGTCAGCTGGCGCTTTGCCGGACAGACAAAACTGCAGCAGCCGCACTCACAGCACTCCATCCCGTCATTTGCAACAAATGCCTCCTCATCGCCATGCTGTGCAAGCACAGCAAGTTTCCTCGGAACGACTCTTCCCGGGCAGGCATCCACGCAGCGCCCGCAGTTGATGCAAGGGCTTGGCGCCATCGCAGACACTTCATCCTTCGTCAGGCACAACAATGCTGATGCGGTCTTTGTCGTCGGCACATTCAGGTCAAACAACGCAAAGCCCATCATCGGACCGCCCGAAACAACCTTTTCGGGTTCTGTCTTAAAGCCGCCTGCCTCCTCGATCAAATCATGGTAGTTCATGCCAATGCGGACATAGAA
>CAMWJQ010000141.1 GCA_947174615.1 uncultured Lachnospiraceae bacterium | reverse complement strand
GGCTTGGCTGGTATGGATTTAACGGCGCAGCGGCGACAAGCCTGTCAGAGCTTGGCTCTATCTTTGTGACAACAACGATTTCTCCTGCAATTGCGACAGTGGTCTGCATGGTCTTTACTTGGGTGAAATATGGCAAGCCCGATGTGTCTATGTGTCTGAATGCTTCGCTTGCTGGTCTGGTCGCAATTACCGCAGGATGTGATGTGACGGATGCCTTTGGCTCGATCGTGATAGGTGCGGTTGCTGGTCTGTTGGTGGTATTTGGGGTCTGGTTTCTTGATTACAAGCTTCATATTGATGATCCGGTGGGCGCTGTAGCGGTTCACTGTCTGAATGGGATTTGGGGGACAATTTCAGTCGGTTTCTTTGCGACAGATACAGCGCCCGCCTATGCAAGAGGCTATGGTGATGGTGTGACATTTGGTGCAAACCAGATCTGCGGAACAGGTCTTTTTTACGGGGGCGGCTTCAAGCTGCTGGGAATGCAGCTTGCAGGGATGGCATGTGTGATTTTATGGACAGTTGTCACGATGACGATGACGTTTTTGGTCATCAAATCTATCTTTGGTCTGCGCGTCACAGAGGAGGAGGAAATCATTGGTCTGGATGCCACAGAGCATGGACTGCCGTCTGCCTATGCAGGCTTCTCCATGATGGATATTTCGAACAGTATGATCATGGAAGAAAATGAAAATACACAGCTTGGCATGGACAGCTATGAGGAGGCATCCGAGGCTCAGAAAAATGCTGCAGTCAAGGTTTTACAGGTTCCGGCAGCGTCTGCGACTGGTATTTATAAAGTTGTAATCATCGCAAAGCTTGCAAGATATGATGTGCTGCGTAAGGCAATGAATGCAATCGGCGTGACAGGCATGACCGTGACACAGGTTATGGGGTGCGGCATCCAGAAGGGCGCCGGTGAGAAATACCGCGGTGCAGAGATTGATGCAACGCTGCTTCCAAAGGTGAAGGTTGAGGTTGTTGTGTCAGCAATTCCTGTTGAAAGGGTGATCGAGTCTGCCAAGAAAGTGCTCTATACGGGGCATATTGGGGACGGCAAGATTTTTGTATACAATGTAGATAAGGTAGTGAAGATTCGTACAGGTGAGGAAGATCTGGCAGCGCTTGCGGATGTTGAATAACAGAAGAACCCGAGGTGAGACTTCGGGTTCTTTTTATCGGTTTTTTTATTGGATTGTTTATATAATTGTTTCAATGGATAAATTTTTCATGGTGGACAATTTCAGGATGCTTTGATAATAGTTTTCCTGCAAATCAATAATCTCATTGTTCTCCATGCGGATAACAGGTTTGGAGAAATTATTCGGATTAATAAAAATAACATTTCCCTCCATGCCGTTGCTGAGGGTGACATGATGGTTGAGATAGGAGTTTGCTACGTTCTCAAGGAATGTAAGAATATATTTTATCTCATATTTCTGAATGCCGTCATCCTCGAAATGTTTAATGACAGAGAAGGGGCACATCGCTGAACGGTATACGCGTTCACTTGTCATGGCGTCAAAGATATCCGCGATGGTCACAATCTTGGAAAATTTATCAATCTCGTCGCCGGTCAGCCCATAGGGATAACCGCTTCCGTCACATTTCTCATGATGCATCAGCGCAGTGTTTTTGACAGGGTCAGGGATACTGCTGCAGCGTCCCAGCAGATGAAAGCCCTCTGTCGTGTGAGTCTTGACAATCTCAAATTCGTCCGGGGTCAGTTTGCCGGGCTTTCGCAGGATGCCCACAGGCAGCATGAACTTGCCCACATCGTGAAACAGTCCGCAGGCGGTAGCCATCATCTGATCTGCCTCTGAGAAGTGGAGCCAGCGCGCGAGTACATTGGAGATAAGCGCAACATCAATACAGTGGTTATATACGGAATCCTCTGTGCTGCGCTTATTTAACAGCATGTCAAAGACGCTGATGCTCTGCCGGTTCTGTGACAGCAATGCCAACGTTTCTTTTAAGATTTCGTTTGCGCGGAACGGTTCATTGCGGTATAGTGAATTCATGAGATTGTTTTGGTAATGCTCTGCGCACCGTGCAAACTGATGGGAAAAAATGTTTTCTTCGGTGCTGGGATTCAAATCAGCATTGTTGTATAAATGTGAGATGGATGCATCCTGATGTTTACCGACGGCCATGTTGGTCATCGGCATGGACATGTCAACGATAAGATTGTCCTCAATATATGCATAATAGATGGAATATCCTTCTAATCGTGCTATAATATTCTCAGTGAGGATGATGCCTTTGGGAACGACGGGTTTATGGTCATAAGACAAGATAGCTTCGGCAGTGACCATACCGGGTGTAAGCGCTGTGATGGGGATTTTTCTCATAAGCCCATTCCTCTCTTTTCTAATAAGTTATAGTAGTACAAAAAGCATAATCTCATTGTAGCGGTTTTGAACTGAAATGTCAAATAAAAGGAGGTAATTCTATGAAAAAATACACAAATATCCACAAATTATCTGACAACAGATTCCTGAATCTGTTTCATCTGGATGCGCTGACGGACAGCGGGCATCCTTTTGATTATTTCTTTGTGTCCAGAAGAAAGGCAGACCAAATCAAGCTGCTGACAAAAGACAATGCAGCAGAGGGGGTTGTTATTTTTCCGGTGTGGAGGGAAGATCCAGAAAAGATCGTGCTGATCCGGCAGTATAGATATCCCTTGGACGATGTGCTGTATGAGCTTCCCGCCGGCTTAATTGACGCAGGTGAGACGCCGGAGTGCGCTGCCATACGGGAGATGAAGGAGGAGACAGGGCTTTCGTTTGAAGTGTATACAGGCGGTGATGCAGCATACCGCAGACCATTTTTTATGGGGGCTGGATTTACGGATGAGAGCTGCAATGCCATCTTTGGATATGCCAGTGGTACAATCAGCCGCAGGGATATGGAGGACACAGAATCTATCCAAGTACTGATTGCCGGCAAGGAGGAGGTGCGCCGCATTCTGCGGGAGGAGAAGGTTTCTATCAGGGCGGCGTATCTGCTCATGAGCTTTTTAAGTGCACCCAGAGAGAAACCATTTGGGTTTCTGGATTGATTTTGATTTTTGTATATTTTTGTATAGAAAACAAAAAAAGTGTGTTCATTTTCTGCAAAGTGTGATATGATAGACAAATAAGAATTATAGGTATTTGTTCAGATGTATACATATTGGAGTGGAGAGAAAGCGTTCATTGTTTCGAAAGCTTTGGATTTTAGGAAGGATGGGTTTACACAATGTCGGATCAAAAAGAATTAAAATCACAGGAGGCTGTAAGCAGTGTGGCAGAAGAGGCAGTCAAAACCGCATTGACAACGCCGGAAGTTGAGTCGGCGCCAGAAGTTCAGCCGGCGCCAGACAAGGAGGACGCTGTATCAGAGAATGGGGCGGCATCGGCTAAGATACAATCTGAGCCGGAGATTCAGGTACAGCCAGTCGGGAAGGAGCCAAAGAATGGGGAGTATCGTTCCGAGATAAACGGCGTTGAGGTTGATTTTGAACTACAATACCGCGACCGGGAGACAGACATGAAGGATATTGCGAAGAGAGTTACGCAGGATTATGTGAAAAGAGGAAATGACGCATCCAAGATCGGATTGATTCAGGTGTACTTAAAGCCCACTGATTATACGGCATATTATGTGATTAACAATTCCTATGAGGGAAAGATTCCTTTATTTGAATAAGGGCAGAGAAGTTGAGCAAAAGAGTGCGCTGTAAAATAATAACCGTTATGGAGAGGGGATTCTCCGTAGCGGTTATCTTATTAAGAGGCACATACTAATTTTATATCATTGTGCAAAGAATAGATGAAAATTGTACAGGACTGTGTCACGCCGAACTGCGGTGTAAAGAAAGGGGCAGGGGGAACAGATGAAAAAGGTAACAATACAGGATATTGCGGCGGAGATGGGTCTGAGCCGCAATACCGTTGCAAAAGCGCTCAACGGAGGGCTTGTCTCTCCGCAGACAAGACATGCTGTCGTACAGAAGGCATGGCAGATGGGATATACCAAACTTGATGACAAGCTGGTGGAGGAGGTCAAATCAACCTATCGAAGGGCGAACACAGGGACAATATTGGTGCTGTTTAATCATATGGAATCTGCTTTTTGGACAAGGGCGCTGGCAGGAATCAGCAATGCCGTCAACGACGAAGGCTATCGTATGCAGCTTCATGTGGTGGACGAGAAAGACAAGGATGGAGAGATTACGGGCAGGCTGATCGCGGAGGATGTGAAGGGCATTATATTTTTGAGTGTGTTTTCTGTCAAATTCGTCAAAGCGATCGGACGGAAAAAACTGCCGATGACCTTTTTCAACAGTCCTGTGAATGCGCAGGAGTACATCAAACTTGGCGATGTCATCAATGTTGAGGGATTTTATTCCATGAGTGCGCTCACAGAGTATGTGATCAAGCAAAAAGGCTGCTCGAGATTTGCCTATATCGGATTTGCAGAAGGGTCGCGTATGATACAGGCGCGGTATTTGGGATTTTTGAATGCGTGTACACAGAACCATATTCAGTTGGACGAGCAGATGCAGTACACGCGGCCGGCAAACAACCTCAGTTTTAGCTATGCGATGGTGGAGGAGGTTGTCAAGGACATGTCCTATATACCAGATGCGATCATCTGTGAGGATGACGATGTGGCGAAGAATGTGTCGCTTGCCCTGCTGCAGCGGGATTCGCAGGCGGCAAAAAGGATGGTGATCACAGGGTTTAACAATACACTGGAGGCAGATTTTTTTAAGAGTGACATTCTCACAGTGAATGTGCGTATCGAGGAGATGGGCAGGCGGCTGGTAAAGTCTGTGATCGACAAGGTGAAATGTCCGACGATGGATGTATCGTTCACAACCATAGCAACCTATCCTAAAATCTGAAAGAAAATAAAGATTAAAATAGAAGATATACGATGACAACAGGGAAATTACGTGATATAATTTCAATATCTACATAACGTGGTAATAAAAACGTCATCCAGCAATGCTTGTATGATGAAAAGTTCCGGCGTTAAATATATAATGTAAGAGAGGTTTGAATCAATGGATTACAAAATAGTAACAGACGGTTCCTGTGACTTACCGCCAGCCTTCTGCCAGGAAAAAGATATTGACGTAGTTCCCTTTTATGTATCTTTTGATAGTGAGACGTACAAAAAAGAAATCGCTGAAATGCCCATCCGTGACTTTTATGAGCAAATGGTGTCAGACCCCACAACCTTCCCGAAGTCCTCCATGCCCTCTGTGCAGGATTATGCAGATGTGTTTCTGCCGATTGTGAAGGAGGGAAAAGCAGTCATTTGTATCTGCATTACAACGAAGTTCAGCGGTTCTTATCAGTCTGCAATGAATGCAAAGGAAATGGTGCTGGAGAGCTGTCCCGACGCGCGGATCACAGTGATGGATTCCACGATGGATACCGTGCTGCAGGGAATCTTTGTGATCGAGGCGATCAAAATGTATGAGGCAAAGCTTTCATATGAAGAGGTGATAGAGAGGCTTGAGGCAGTCAAGCATACCGGGCGGATTTTTTTCACTGTCGGCAATATTGACTACCTGAAACATGGCGGACGCATTGGAAAGCTGGCTGGAATTGCGGGGTCCATGCTGGGAATCAGACCACTGATTACATTAAAAGAAGGAGAAATCTTCCCGTCAGGTCTGGCGCGGAGCCGCAAGAAGTCGCTTGAGAAGGTGTATGAACTCCTGTGGCAGTACCTTCAGGAAGTCCATGCGGTATCAGGAGAATATAGTATCTGTGTGGGCTATGGTTATGATATCGAGGAGGCGGAAGAGTTCCGCAGAGGAGCCGTCAGTTACCTCAACACAAAGGGCTATACCATCACGGATGCAGAGCTGCCCAAATATCAGATTGGCGCGACCATCAGCGTTCATACAGGACCTTATCCGCTGGGATTTGGCGTGATTAAGAAGAGCATGTGATATTGAATCAGACTGAAATGCATTATAATAACTATAGTTATTGAAACCCGTAGAAAGAGAGGAGAAGAGAGCGTATGGCAGTATATAGCCTGAAAAACACACAAATCAGTATTGAAGTAGACTCATTGGGAGCAGAGTTAAAATCACTCAAAAAAATAACGACTGGAACGGAATATATGTGGGATGCAAAACCCGAATACTGGAAGCGTACCTCACCTGTATTGTTCCCCATTGTAGGAAGTTTAAATAACGGTGGTTATAGATATGATGGAAAGGAGTACCCAATGTCCCAGCACGGATTTGCGCGGGATATGGAATTTGAGCTTCTGCGTCAGACAGGGGATGAATTGATATTTATCTTGAAGTCCACAGACGAGACCAGGGCAAAATATCCGTTTGACTTTGAGCTGGAGCTTGGCTATCGTCTGGAGGAAAACAACGTAATCATATCGTGGAGAGTGACAAACTGCGGAGAGAAGGAGATGTATTTCAGCATCGGCGGACATCCGGCATTTCTGTGTCCGATCAATAACAGGGGTGTACAGACAGAATACAAGCTGTTATTTGATGCGAAAGATAAGATAACATCTGGTATTATCGGCGACGGCGGCACGCTTTCGGCGCGCACCAAAGAGTTCGTCTTGAAGGATGGCATGATGGATATAACCACGGATTTGTTTGATGAGGATGCGTTAATCATTGAGCACGATCAGGCACACAGCGTAGCGCTGTGTGACAGCGAGGGACAGCCTTACCTGACGGTGCGCTTTGACGCACCGCTGTTTGGCATCTGGTCGCCCGCAGGGAAGAACGCACCGTTTATCTGCATTGAGCCGTGGTATGGCAGATGTGACCGGGAGGCGTTCGATGGAGACTTGTCTGAGCGCGAGTGGGGAAATACCCTTGCGGCAGGCGAAGTGTTTACTGCGGAGTATGCGGTAGTTGTATAGTATAAATTATTGCTTCGCACATTCTCACAATACTGGTTTATATGCGGAGGTGTGGTATGCTGAATGATCGCTATTCGGATTCAATTGGGATGATGATTATGAGAATGCGTGAGGAACAGGGGGTTAGCCAGCAGAGATTGTGCTGTGGGATTTGCTCACAAAAGATGATGTCACGCTATGAGACATGGACGAATATACCTGATAGATTATCACTGAATTTGATTCTGCAGCGTTTGGGGAAATCCCCGGATTGTTTTATTACAATGATGACGCGGAAGGAATATCAATATTTTAAGTGGAAGCAAAAAGTGATGCTTTCACTGCAGAATCAGGATGCCGTTGTGAGAAAAAACAAGGTAGAAAAGCTGCTCATGGAGCCGGAAGCAGAGGATCGCACTTGCCATAAAGGGCTTCAGGAGCAGTTTTTTCTGTACATACAGGGGTATATCTATCAGAATGCGAATCAGATGAAAAGGGCAATCATGATAACAGTACCAGATTTTGATGAAGATATCGGTGCAAAAAGCTACATTAGCAGTACAGAGATGAGTTATATCCTTTTATATCTACAGATAAAAAACAGGGATGAGAATACCAAAAAAGCATTAAAGGCATGTCTGGACTATATAGAACGACACTTTGTTGAGGGAGAGGAAAAAGTGAAGGTGTATCCCAAAGCTGTGTGTCAGTATTGTGAATTTTTGAATGCTGCAGATCTTTTCGAACGAGTAGGATACTGTAAAAAGGCACTGTCTCTTTTAACAGAAAATGGAAGAATACAGGAAATTCCCAGGTTGTTAGAGCTGTTAGGGAATGATCTGGAAGAGGTGTGCCCGAGAGAGGCGCAGCGGTATCGAAAGCAGCTTTGGGCGTTGACGGAAATTTATAAAACATATCAGGTAGAGATGAACAAAGGGCTGAGAAACTTGGAATGGGTTTCTCAGGATATATCACTGCTCAATGAGATTCTAAAAATCTATCGGCAGGAAAAAGGGTTTAGCCGGGAAGAAGCCAGTGAAGAAATTTGTGATGTGAACTCTTATGGACGGATTGAAAACGGCACACGCGGAATAAAAAAAAGTAATTATGATAAGCTGGCAGAGCGGTTAGAAATCCCGTATGGCAAATATTCAGCAAATCTGGTTACGGATAATTATGAATGTCTGTCGTTAGCCAGACAGGGGAGTTTGGCTAGTAAATTCAATGAATGGGATAAGCTGGAGAAGATTATCCAAAAGCTAAAGAAGTTGTTAGATTTAACAGAAGTTAGGAACAAACAATACATTTTGGAAAGGGAAAATCTTTTATTAAATAGAAAAGGGAAAATAACACCCAACCAGTTTAATATAAACGCAAAAAATGCATTGCATTTGACTATGCCGCGATGGAATGAAAGGGAGAAGTTTATACATTTTTATTCAAAAGAAGAGATTATTTTAATAAATCAAATTGCAGTATCATATAGAATGCAGAATAAGAGTGAATTAGCTAAACAGATCGTGGAAGGTGTTTATTCGACCTTTGAAAAAAGTACAATAGAGTTGACAGAACGCGCAGAAGATATATTGCTTTTACTTTCTAACTGGAAAAATTTTCTAACTGATTTGGAAGAATACGATAAAGCAATGGAAAAGGCTGAGATAGGAGTTAGACTTTCGTTGATATCTGAAAGAGGAGATAAGTTGGATACTTTTGTGTTTGAAAAAGGATGGTGTGGGTTGAAAAAAGAATGTAATAAGATGCAGATTCAAGAAAATTTGGAAATTTGTCTGCAAGCTTATTACATGTGTGACTTATTTGGAAGAGAATATAATAAGAAGGCAACAAGAGAGTTTTTGATTAAGTATGGTATGGAGATTGATACAAATGGTTAATTCCAGTCGGGATTATATATATCATTATAAGGGGAAATTGCGTTATTATCAGAGCTACGAATAGGTGTTGCCAATAATGACAAGCAAAGCATTCCTGATATTAATAAAGTTATTAAATTTCTTTTTTTCATACTTTTTTCAAACTTATAAACCTTTCTTAAAAACTAGGTATTATTGCTTACAAGAATATTATAGC
>CAMWJQ010000140.1 GCA_947174615.1 uncultured Lachnospiraceae bacterium | reverse complement strand
TGTAGCATCGGCGTATTGCTATGCCTAAATCTGGCGTGGGTGTGAAAAGTAACGAGATATGCGTCTATCGTGGCGGTATGTTCTGCTGTGCTTGACATCTACCGCGCGCCGTGCTACAATAATCAAAATTAAATACAGATAGTTCGTTTGCGCCATCCTATCAATAAACAAAACCAGGGCATTATCCAGTACACTTACTTACTGGACTATTGTTGTGCAGCCGGTTTTTTATCGGCTGTTTTTTATGCCCATGCCCATGGGGATGGGCATGCACATGGACATGGGCATGCATATGGACATGGGCATGCATACGGGCACCCAGAGGAAGTATGTCAGCTGGAGCTGACGGGTGCCCGGAGCGCGAGTAGGGGAAGATAAATCTTCTCTACTCGATTGATGTAGACTTAAGGTATTGTTCATAAATCAAACGTACTATATAGAAGAGGGAAAAGCTATGTATATTTTAAAAACATCTGCGGCATTTGACAGTGCGCATTTTTTGCGGGGGTATGATGGAAAATGTGCCAACCTGCATGGGCATCAATGGGTAATTGAGGTGGAAGTCTCTGGTGATTGTCTGCAGGAGCAGGGAAGCTGCAGGGGGATGCTGATTGATTTCGGAGAGGTAAAGCAAGCTGTTCGGACTCTTGCCGACAGCTTTGACCATGCATTGATCTACGAGAAAGATTCGTTGAAACCCGGTACAGAGGCAGCGCTCTTAGCAGAAAATTTTCGTTTGATTCCAGTGGCTTTCCGTCCCACAGCAGAAAATTTTGCCCGCTGTTTTTATGAAAAACTAAGTGAGAAAGGTCTGCCGGTCTATCGGGTGACAGTTTATGAAACACCAGATAACTGTGCAGTATATGAGGTGTGATGATGTCTGTTTTATCAGTGGCAGAGAGATTTGTGAGTATTAATGGTGAGGGCAGACGCGCAGGGGAGCTTGCAGTTTTTTTGCGGTTTTGTAAATGCAATCTACAGTGCAGCTTCTGTGATACGCGTTGGGCAAATTCGGATGACGTGGCAGCAGAGAGCATGACAGTCGGGCAGCTTACCGAGTATGTCCTGTCTACAGGGGTGCAAAATGTTACGCTTACAGGCG
This sequence comes from uncultured Lachnospiraceae bacterium, assembly GCA_947174615.1. Classification (GTDB taxonomy): domain Bacteria; phylum Bacillota; class Clostridia; order Lachnospirales; family Lachnospiraceae; genus COE1. The sequence goes on along the minus strand of CAMWJQ010000140.1, from coordinate 7,884 downwards.
GAGAACCTCTTTTGCAGCAGAACATTGGAAGTCTGATTGCCGCATTGGATGCGCTTGGATGCAATACTGAAATCGAGACGAACGGAAGTGTTCCGTTAAGACCGTTTGCACCTTTCCCTGCACGCACAAGCATTACGATGGATTATAAACTGCCCGGAAGCGGAATGGAGCAGTTTATGTGTCTGGATAACTTTGCGGTTCTGACCCAAACGGACACTGTGAAGTTTGTTGTCGGGGATCTTGCGGATTTAAACCGGGCGGCAGAGGTGGTTCGCACGTTCAGCCTGACGGAGCGCTGCTGTGTGTATTTCAGCCCGGTATTTGGTCAGATTCACCCAGAGACGATTGTGTCTTTTATGAAGGAGCATACGCTGAATCGAGTGAGACTGCAGCTGCAGCTGCATAAATATATCTGGGACCCTTCACAGCGCGGCGTATAGGCATCAAATCAGAGAGGGATGGGGATCATAATGGATACAAAGGCAATTGAATATCATGTGCGCGAGATTTTGAAAGCAATCGGTGAGGACCCGGAACGGGAAGGACTTCGCGAAACCCCCCGCCGAGTGGCAAAGATGTATGAGGAAGTTTTCGAGGGGACAAAATATTCCAATCATGAAATTGCGCAGATGTTTGGAAAAACTTTTGCGGCAGATAATGAGCAGCAGGAGGATACGGTGGTTGTGATGCGGGATATCAGTGTATTCAGCTATTGCGAGCATCATATGGCGCTGATGTATGACATGTATGTCAGTGTGGCGTATATTCCCCGAGGGCGTGTGCTTGGACTTAGCAAAATTACCCGAATTTGTGATATGGCAGCAAAGCGGCTTCAGTTACAGGAACGTCTGGGGCATGATATTGCAGAAATCATATCGGAAGCTGTGGGGACGCCAGATGTGGGTGTTCGGATTATCGGATCGCACAGCTGTATGACCGCACGGGGAATTAAAAATGTTTCGGCGCGGACTGTGACAAAGACATTCCGCGGTGCGTTCAAAACGAACACAGAATTACAACGTGTATTGGAGGAACAATAAATGAAAGCGATGGTACTATTCAGTGGGGGAGTTGACAGTACAACCTGTCTTGGGATGGCGGTTCAGAAATATGGTGCGGCAGAAGTTCTTGCACTTTCTATTTTTTATGGGCAAACGCATGACAAGGAGCTTGAAGCGGCAAAAAAAATAGGGGAATATTACGGGGTTGCGCTCAGACAGCTTGATCTTGCACAGATTTTTGCGGATTCTGATTGTGCGCTGCTTGCCGGTTCTACGGATGAAATTCCAAAAGAAAGTTATGCGGACCAACTCGCGCATACAGACGGCAGCCCCGTGTCTACCTATGTGCCTTTTCGAAACGGGCTGTTTCTTGCCTCAGCGGCAAGTATGGCGCTGTCACACGGATGCGAGGTCATTTATTATGGGGCGCACAGCGATGATGCTGCGGGGAATGCCTATCCCGACTGCAGTGCGGCATTTCATGAAGCGATGAACCGCGCTGTTTATTTAGGCAGCGGGCAGCAGCTGCGGGTTGAAGCTCCGTTCGTCAATATGAACAAAGCACAGATTATTCAAAAGGGGCTTGTGCTGGGCGTTCCATATGAACTGACATGGAGCTGCTATGAGGGGGCAGAGACGCCGTGCGGTGTCTGCGGTACATGCCGGGACCGCGCCGCAGCATTTGCCGCAAATGGAATAGAAGATCCGGCAATGGAGGGAAGATGATATGAGCGGAAGAAATGATTGTGAAAAAGGAAATATAACGCTGCTTGGAAATCAGCATACGCCATATGCGGCAGATTATGCGCCGGAAATTCTTGAGACATTTCCCAACAAACATCCTGACCGTGATTATTTTGTGAAGTTCAACTGCCCGGAGTTCACCAGCCTTTGTCCGATTACAGGTCAGCCGGATTTTGCAACGCTCTATATTTCCTATGTGCCAAGAGAACTGATGGTCGAGAGTAAGTCGCTGAAACTTTATTTATTCAGTTTTCGCAATCACGGCGATTTTCACGAGGATTGCGTCAATATTATCATGAAGGATCTGATTCAGCTTATGGCGCCTGCTTATATCGAGGTGTGGGGGAAATTCCTGCCGCGGGGCGGGATTTCTATTGACCCGTACTGCAATTACGGCAGACCGGGAACAAAATGGGAACAGGTTGCATGGGAACGTCTGACACACCATGATCTTTATCCCGAAACAGTAAATAACAGATAGTGTACTAACGTTTTGTTTTAGGAAGAGTTAATCCGATTTTAATCGAAACCGCATTTTTGATTAATTTTGATTGTTTATAGTAATATCATCAACAGTGAGCAGGAACATAAGCCGCTGAGGAAATATCAATCTGTAAACACTCAAAAAGGAGAAAAGAAAATGGATAATTTTGAAAAGGTAGAAAAGTTAAGGGAACATGCAAATGTGACATACGAGGAGGCAAAGCAGGCGCTCGAGAACAGCAACTGGGATATCCTTGATGCGATGATCTACTTAGAACAGGTCGGAAAAGTACATGGACCAGAGCAGTCAAGCTACACAACACAGACAGAAAAGGTTAAGATTGAGGTGGATGAGAAAGAGTGCAAATCAACGTTCTCTGACAATCTGAAACGGTTTGGAGACTGGTGTCTTGGGCTGATCGAGAAAGGCAACAACAACAGCTTCTGTGTGGAGCGTGACAACAAAGAAGTTTTTCGTATGCCGATTACCTTGCTGGTTGTGTTATTGGTCTTTTCCTTCTGGATGGTTGTGCCGCTGCTGGTCATTGGGTTATTCTTTAATATGAGATATCAGTTTGTCGGACCAGATGTGAGGCGCGTGGATATTGATATCAACAAGGCGATGGACAGCGCTGCGGAAGCAGCGGAGAGCATCAAGAACGAGTTTGGCAGTGCGGTGAAGGATGAGGAGAACTAGTACACCGTTTTCTTAATCCTCGTATACAAAGTGCTTGATATTTGCGTCAGTGCAAGGCGGAGGAAGGAGGCGTAGCGGTGGCTGCGGTGACTGACGACAACGCGGCAATGACACAAATAGCGAGTGCTTGGTATATGAGGAATTAAAAAACAGTGTACTAGGTATGCAGGAAACAGGCTGACTATGTTGAATAGTCAGTCTTTCGTGCATTTTTTAAAGGAGGAAGAGATGGCAGTAACGGTTTTGATTGTGGAGGATGAGGAGAAGATTGGGCGTTTTCTGGAACTGGAGCTTCTGCATGAGGGTTATGAGGTTATGAAGGCGGTCAATGGCAGGGACGGACTCGAGAAGGCGCAAAGCGGCAAGGCAGATTTGGTGGTGCTCGATGTGATGCTGCCGGAATTAAATGGTTTTGAGGTGCTTCGGCGCCTGCGCAAAAATTCTGACATACCTGTCATTATGCTCACCGCGCGGGATGAGGTGATGGATAAGGTTGCCGGACTTGACGGCGGTGCGGATGATTACATGACCAAACCATTTGCCATTGAGGAGCTGCTTGCGCGCATTCGCCTGGTGCTCAAAAAGCGTGGCGGTGCGGTCAACGCGGACAAAAACCAGCTTGGGATCGGGAAGCTCTGCATGGACGTGCAGCGCTATGAGGTCCTCTATGACGGGAAGCAGGTTGAGCTGACGCACCGGGAGTTTGAGCTGCTGCGCGTATTGCTGGAGAATAAAAATATCGTGGTATCAAGGGACACGCTTCTTGAAAAGGTATGCGGGTATGACTATATGGGCGAGACCAATATTATTGATGTGTACGTCCGGTATCTGCGAAGCAAGATTGATGATGTATATCAGGTCAAGATTATTCAGACAGTGCGAGGAGTGGGATACTGCATCAAAGAGGAATAACTTTGATTTGTGCGCCCGCCCAGGCGGGCAGATGGGAGTTAGCATGAAAGAAAAGACGAAAAAAAAACCATTTGACACTGTGCGGGTGACTTCCATTGCCAGAAAGATTAATCTAAATCATATGGGTCGCATGTTTCTGGGATATATTGCGATGGATCTGTTCTTATTTATTCTGCTGGCAGCGGTTTTTGTGGTGGGTATGGATTTGCAGATGGCAGGAAACTTTTCTTTTTCGTATACAAGAGAGTTTTCATACAAGGTTGATTTCTGGAAGGCAGTCTATACAGTGTCAGACAGTTCGGGGCAATTATTGTATCAGATTCCAGCAGGTGTATGGCTGAGTCTGCTCCGTATTGCCGGAGGGATCTATATTGCAGTGCAGATTTTTGATTTGGTGATGATGGCTTTTTCCGGGACAACGCAAGTGCGCCGAGAGCTTCGACCGCTGAATCAGATTGCAGCGCGGGCGCAGCAGCTCAGCGAGATGGCATTTGATGAGACGAAGTATCACAGCCTGGAAGATGCGATTACCAATCTCAAAGTCGATGCGATGGAACAGGGAATCCACATGCACGACAAGGATCTGCAGGGGATTGAGACAGCCTTGAACGGGCTGCTTGAGCGAATACGCGTCTCCTACAGGCAGCAGACACAGTTTGTGTCGGACGCCTCTCATGAGCTGCGCACGCCAATCGCTGTGATACAAGGATATGTCAACATGTTGGACCGATGGGGAAAAAAGGACACTGCAATTCTGGAGGAATCCATTGAGGCGATTAAAAACGAGTCCAATCATATGCAGAAATTAGTAGAACAGCTCTTGTTTCTGGCACGCGGCGACTCCAACAGACAGAATCTGGACATGAAGAATCAGGAGCTCAACAGTATTTTGCGGGAGGTCTACGAGGAATCTCTGATGATTGATGAAAAGCACCGATATCGTTTTGAAGAGTCGGCAACAGTCGAGGTATATGGGGATAGTGATATGCTGAAACAGTCGGCAAGGATACTCATTGACAACGCGGCAAAGTACACAAAACAGGGGGAGGAGATCTTGATACGCGTGGGGGCATGGAAAGATGGTTCGCCATTCTACGGGATACAGGACAATGGTATCGGCATGTCGCAGGAGGATGTCACACACGCATTTGACCGTTTTTACAGGGCTGACTCGGTGCGAAACAGCAAGACGGGCGGCACAGGGCTGGGACTGTCTATTGCGAAATGGATTGTGGATAAACATCAGGGATATTATGACATTGTGAGTCGGGAAGGGCTGGGGACACGGTTTAGTGTGGTGTTTCCGCGATGTGATATTTTCAATTCAGCAAATGTATTGGAAAAAGATGCAAAGGATTGTTGAAATGCCTCAAGATTGCGGCAAAGAATTTGTGAAGAAAGCGGCTGTCAGTTCCGAGGATTCGTCTATGGTCTGACAGCCGTTGTATTTACTTGGCTGATTTGTGATTTTGAAGGTTATAGCAGCAGTTCTACATTATATTTTTTCAACCAGTAATTCACCTGCAGGAGATAGGCAAGCAGCTGCGGACCTGCCATCAGCTGCCCATAAAAAGGTCTGCCATAGTCGGAAGGCTGGCTGATATAGTCGAGCACTTTGTTCAGGTCAATCAGCTCCCGCAGCGGTGCGCGTGTGTCGGAGAGCGTTTCGACAATCGCGGTGCGCAGCAGGTTTTCGTAGGCAGGATCATAGGTCTTAGGATAGGGGCTTTTGCGCCGGTAGAGGACTTCGCCCGGAAGCAGTCCGTCTGCGGCGGCGCGCAGCAGTCCTTTCACGACGCCGTCCTTGCATTTCATGGACCACGGCACATTCCAGAGATATTCTACAATGCGGTGGTCGGCGAACGGGACGCGCGCTTCCAGACCCGCGTGCATACTTGTGCGGTCCATGCGGTCGAGAAGGGTCTGCATAAACCATTTGATATTCAGATAAGAGATCTCCCTTCTGCGTTTTTCCTCTTTATTTTCCCCGTCCAATACAGGAACTTCGGATATTGTTTTTGTGTATGCGGCATGTGCGTATTCCTTCAGTGGCAGCAGTGCGAGCACACTGTCCTTTAAGAGCATGGTGCGCGGAGAGAAATCCATCGACCATGGGAAGCAGTCGGCGTCAAAACATTCTTTCTTGTGAAACCATGGATAACCGCCGAAAATTTCATCTGCGCACTCTCCGGTGAGCGTCACCTTATGATTGGCGGCAACCCGCTTGCAGAAGTAGAGCATGGATGCCTCGACGTCTGCCATACATGGCAGGTCTCTGGCATCCACCGCCTCAAACAGATAGTCATACAAATCGGCGTTGGCGCATTCAAGGTACTGGTGGTTTGTATGGCAGTAGGCAATCATCTGATCTACCCAAGGTCTGTCCTGTGAGGGCTGGAAAGCGTTTGCCCTGAAATTTTTGTCGTTGTCTTTGAAGTCAAATGAGTATGTATCGAGCTTCTTACCCTGCTTTCGAAGCTCGCTGCTGCATACCGCTGTGACAAGACTGCTGTCCACACCGCCCGACAGGAAGGTACAGACGGGCACATCGGAAAGCATCTGCATTTTGATGGCGTCTGTTACCAGATATCGGGTTTTCTCGACTGTCTGTTGCCAGTCCTCTTCATGTGGATGGCTCTCAAGCTTCCAGTAACATGTTGTGGAGAAATCAGAGCCGTAATATTCCAGATAATGTCCCGGCAGCAGCTCATCTATATTTTTAAAAACACCCTTTCCGTAGGTCTTTGCAGGGCCAAGACCGAAAATCTCACAGAGCCCGTCGCGGTCTGCCTGCGCCTTAAATTCAGGATAGCACAGGATTCCTTTTAGCTCTGAGGAAAAGATGAGGGTGTTGCGAAAAAGGGTATAAAACAAAGGTTTTACCCCGAGTCTGTCGCGAAATAGATATAATCGCTGTCTTGTTTCATCAAATATAGCAAAGGCGAAGATGCCGTTTAGGCGCTTCACATAGGAAGTGCCATGGAGCAGATACCCCATCAGGATCACTTCGGTATCGCAGGTTGTTTCAAAGACAATGCCTTCCTGCTCCAGCTCGCGGCGGAGGCTTTTCATATTGTAAATTTCGCCGTTGTAGGCGATAACGGCACGCTGGTTTCCAAGCTGTCTTGCCATGGGCTGTATTCCGTAAGCAAGATCCAGAATGGACAGGCGGGTGTGGGAGAGTCCGCAGTTTCTTGACAGATAGAGTCCGTTTTCGTCAGGTCCGCGGTGATGCTGGCAGGTATTCATCGTCTGCAGGATGGAGAACCATCTTGCGGATTCCTCCTTATAGTTGGTATGAAAGCTGCTAAAGCCTGCGATTCCACACATTTTATGAAAGTCCTTTCCAAATTAATTATCATGTTCCATTCGATGATGGTCATCTCATTCAAGATAGTCTTTGAGAATTGGCTGGTACTGCTTGTGTTCCAGCGCCATTTCCAAGGTCGGAATCAGCAGTTCAACGTGCGCCACCAAGGAGTTTGGCTTCGTCTTGTAATTATCCTGCCCAAATGGCACGAAGTAGATGTTTTTGCTGTTGCACAGTAATCCGATGTTTTTCAGGTTCATGCCAAGTCCGTCGTTCGTGGAGATGGAGATGACAAGGGGTTTGTTGTTGCGCATATGTGCTTTTGCCGCCATCAGTACCGGGGTATCTGTGATGCCGTTTGCGAGCTTTGCGGCAGTATTTCCGGTGCAGGGAAGGATTGCCAGCGCGTCGAGATAGGCTTTGGGACCGATGGGTTCTGCGCCGGGGATAGAGATGATTGGCTCTTTTCCAGTGATTTCTTTTATCTTTATGACATAGGCGTCAGGTGTGCCAAAGCGGCTTTCGATGGTTTGTGAGGCGTCTGACATAATCGGGTAGATGTCGGCGCCCGCGTCTTTTAGTTTCTGTAGTTCTGTAAACATTTTCTCAAAGGTACAGAAGGAGCCGGTCAGTGCGATGCCGATTTTTTTTCCTTTGATGTCCATATCATTCAAACCGCCATTTTATATTCGATTGATTACATAGTCTGTCAGGTATTTTGCGCAGCTTTCTCCAGC
>CAMWJQ010000139.1 GCA_947174615.1 uncultured Lachnospiraceae bacterium | reverse complement strand
TCTATAGTATCTCACCTTTTTTAATTACGGACAAAAAACAACAAAAGATTTATATAAATCTTCCCCTTAAAAGGCAGGAGCTGTTAGAGTGTATATCCCCCCGAAATCAGGGCTGTCAGAGTGTATATCCCCATAATCTGGGGCTATTAGTGTTTCGATTTCGGACTGCAAAAAAAGACGGCTCTTATTTTTGCAATAAAAACCGTCTTTTTCATCTATTATTTTTCAGTTATCTTTTTCAGGAATGCCCTAAAATCAAGGCTTTCAGCCCTCCTGATTTAAGCGGCTTAGGCGGATCGCCTGGTCGGCGGCAATACATGCGTCAATAATCTCCTGGATATCCCCGTTCATCACCTTGTCAAGCTTATATATGGTAAGGTTAATGCGGTGGTCTGTCACGCGTCCCTGCGGGAAGTTGTACGTCCGGATCTTCTCCGAACGGTCGCCCGTTCCAATCTGACTCCTGCGCATCTCCGCCTCCGCGTCGTGGCGCTGCTGCTGCTCGATGTCATACAGCTTTGCCTTCAACAGTGCAAACGCCTTTGCCTTGTTCTGCAGCTGCGACTTCTCTGTCTGGCTGTACACGACAATTCCGGTCGGATAGTGCGTCAGGCGCACCGCGGAGTCTGTCGTGTTGACACACTGTCCGCCGTTTCCAGACGCCCGCATGACATCAATACGGATATCCTTGTCCTCGATCACGATATCAATATCATCATCTACCTCCGGCATCACCGCCACACTGATTGTGGAAGTATGGATGCGCCCGCCGGACTCGGTCTCTGGCACACGCTGTACGCGGTGCACGCCAGACTCATATTTCATTACAGAATACGCGCCCTGCCCCGATATCATAAAGGTGACACTCTTCATGCCGCCGATGCCAATCTCCTCACACTCCGCAAGCTCTACCTTCCAGCGTCTGCCCTCCGCATAATGAACATACATTCTGTAAATCTCCGCTGCAAAAAGCGCTGCCTCATCACCGCCCGCTCCTGCACGAATTTCCACAATGACATTCTTATCATCATTGGGGTCTTTGGGCAGGAGCAGAATTTTCATTTCTGTCTCAAGCTCCTCGATGCGTTTCTTGGCGTTGTTCAATTCCTCCTTGAGCATCTCTTTCATTTCCTCGTCACTTTCCGAATCGAGCAGAGACAGCGAATCCTCCACGGTCTCATTACATTTCTTATACTCTTTGTATGCCTCCACAAGCGGCGTCAAATCGCTCTGCTCTTTCATCAGCGCACGAAAACGCTTCTGATCCTCCGTGACTGTCGGCTCGTTAAGCTCATTTAAGATCTCCTCAAAACGATGAAGTAAATCTTCCATTTTATCAAACATATAAATCCCCCTGTCTTTTTATATTATCATTTCGTTTCGTCTGAACTGCTCTTCACTCCACAAACTACCCTGTCCAGCCCCGCATAGTCCTGAAAAATCTCCACTTCGACAAAACCAGCCTCCCGCATGAGATGAACCACTGCCTGTCCCTGCCCGCAGCCGATTTCAAACAACAGTACTGCCCCTTTGCGCATATATTCAGGCGCCTTTGCAATAATCTTTCTATAGAACTGCAAACCATCTTCCCCGCCATCAAGCGCACAGATTGGTTCGTGCTCACGCACCTCAGGCATCAGTGTGTCAATCTCCGCAATCTCAATATAAGGTGGATTGGATACAATCATGTCAAAAAGCCTGTCCGATGTACGATCCGACACAAAATCCGTTAGCGGCTCAAACAGATCGCCCGCCAAAAAAACTGCATCAATATGCAGCCTCTGTGCATTTTCCTGCGCTTTCTTTAGCGCCTCCTCTGAGATGTCAATACCGATACCCTCGCACTCGTTACTGTATTTCAACAAGCTAAGCAGAATACATCCAGAGCCTGTACAAAGGTCTAATATGCGCATTCCGTCACTCAGATGGCGCATCGCCTCCTCTACAAGAATTTCAGTGTCCTGCCGCGGAATCAACACATGTTCATTGACCTGAAAGGAAAGTCCCATAAACTCCTGTTCTCCTGTGATATGCTGCAATGGGATTCTCGATGCTCTTTTTTCAATGACCATTTTGTAAAACTGCTCTTCCATATTGCTCCGCTCACGGTCAGCATACAGAATCAGTTCATTCCTGTCCGAGTGACAGACATATTCAAGCAACAGCCGGGCATCCAGTCCAGCCTCCACAATCCCTGCCTTCGCCAGTCTGCATTTGCCGTACTCATATAACTCCCTGTATGTCATAAGTCCTCTTCCTCAACGCCCTCTTCCTCGAAAGCCTCATTTGTATAGCCAAACGTCTCAACCAGATATGCTTTCCAGTCAAACACTGCCTCCACAGAAGCAATTGCAACCTTTACCATCTCCTCGTCTGGCTCCTTGGTCGTAAGCCGCTGCATCCACATCCCTGGAGCTGATAATATACGGATCAAAATGTTATCGCACCTTCCCGCAAGTCGAATCAGCTCATAGGAAATCCCCGCGATCACAGGAACCAGCAAAAGTCTTAATACGAGCTTTAATGCCATGTTGTCCACCCTGATAAAAAAGAACACAATCACGCTGACAAGAACGACGAACAGCAAAAAACTAGTGCCGCAGCGCTTGTGCTGTCTGGAACTGCGCATGACATTTTTGACATTGAGCGACCGCCCACGCTCGATACAGTTGATACATTTATGTTCCGCACCATGATACATATACAGACGGCGGATATCTTTCATCAGTGAGATTGCAGCGATATATCCCACAAAGATTAAAATGCGGAATACGCCTTCGAGTATCGCGACAAGACTGGCATTTCTGATATATTTTCCCAACAGGTCCGACAGCCAGAATGGCAGCAGCATGAAAAGAGCCACTGCGATGATGACAGAGATCACTACTGTTACTCCCATCATAATATCCTCTGCCCTGCTCTCAGAAGCCTTTTTTGCTGTCTCCTGTGCAGTTTCTTCCTCCTCATAAAAGGACGCCGAATGCATTGTCACCCTCATACCGAGAATCAAGGAATCTATAAAAGCAAAAATGCCCCGTATCAATGGAAGTTTTGTAAATGCCTTGTCTGCGCAGACCCCCTTATATTCCTCAACCTGTACATCAATTTCTCCATCCGGCTTGCGCACTGCCACCGCATACTTTGTGTTATTTTTCATCATCACGCCTTCTAAAACAGCCTGTCCGCCTATGCCGGAATACTGTGTTTGTCTCTTCTTTGCCATAGCATTCCCTTTCATAATAATATATAATATAAGCATAATAAGAAAGGTTGAGATAGTCTTTACCTCAACCTTTTTCTGCTACTTATTTGCTTTCTACGCCGTACTTCCTATTGAACTTATCAATACGTCCACGAGCTGCCGCAGTTTTCTGCTGTCCTGTGTAGAATGAATGGCATTTTGAACAAACTTCCACGTGGATTTCAGGCTTTGTAGATCCTGTCACAAATGTATTGCCGCAATTGCAGGTAACAGTTGCCTGATAGTAATTTGGATGGATTCCTTCTCTCATTGTTTTCACCTCTCTATAATTAATTCAATTTTCATATTAACTTGTCTTTATAAACAGCTTTTTTAGTATAGCATAGCTTTTTGAGATACGCAAGTATTTTCTATATAAATTTCATCTTTTTCACAGTTTCTACAAATTCCATGTTATTTTTGGTGCGATAGAACATATCTAAAATCTTATCTACCGCCTCGTCAGACTTGAGTCCGTTCAGTGCCTTGCGCATCACATTGATCGCCTCAAGTTCGTCGGATGTCAGCAGTAAATCCTCACGTCTTGTACCGGACTTTGGAATGTCGATCGCCGGGAACACCCTCTTTTCGGAAAGTTTCCTATCCAGCACCATCTCCATATTGCCGGTTCCCTTAAACTCCTCGTACACCACATCATCCATCTTGGAGCCTGTCTCTACCAGTGCCGTTGCCAATATGGTAAGGCTTCCGCCCTCCCGCATATTTCTCGCCGCACCAAAAAACCGCTTCGGCATATGCAGCGCAGCCGGATCTAATCCGCCGGAGAGTGTGCGGCCGCTTGGCGGAACTGTGAGATTGTAAGCACGCGTCAGTCTAGTGATGCTGTCCAGCAGGATGCAGACATCTTTTCGATGCTCCACAAGCCGTTTTGCGCGCTCGATCACCATCTCTGCAACCCGCTTATGATGCTCTGGCAGCTCATCAAAGGTCGAATAAATCACCTCAACATTCGGTCCCTGAATCGCCTCCTTGATGTCCGTCACTTCTTCCGGGCGCTCATCAATCAGCAGGATAATCATGTGCATGTCGGGCGCATTTTTCAAAATAGACTTTGCCACTTCCTTTAACAGTGTGGTCTTGCCGGCTTTGGGCGGCGACACGATCATACCACGCTGTCCCTTACCGACCGGGCTCATCAAATCCATAATACGCATTGCCACACTTGCCCCCGGCGTTTCAAGCCGGATGCGGTGATCCGGAAAAATCGGCGTCATGTCCTCAAAACTGCGTCTTCTGGTGGCTAGCTCCGGCGGCAGTCCGTTTACTTTTTTCAGATATAACAGCGCACTGAACTTCTCGTTCATTGTCTTGATGCGTGTATTTCCTTCGATAATATCACCGGTGCGCAGCCCGAAACGGCGAATCTGGCTCGGCGCCACATACACATCATTCTCACCTGGGAGGAAATTGTCACTTCTGATAAATCCGAACCCGTCTGGCATGACTTCGAGGATTCCTCTTGCCGTGAGACCGCTGTCAAGCTCCGACGGAAATTTCTCATCCGAAGCTCTGCCCTCCGTCTGCTCCTTCGCTGGACGTTCTGTCGGTCGTTCCGTAACAGTTTCCGTGTGCGGTCTGGCTTCTCTGGCTGGACGCTCCGTCACGCCCTCTGTGTGCTGCCGCTGTTCCGCACGCTGTTCCTTTGCCGGACGTTCACTGTTCTCGGCACTCTGCCCTTCGGCATTCTGCGGCTTTGCCGGTTTGTTTCTGCGCTCATTCTTGTTCGCTGCTGTGGCAAACGAAGGCTCCTTCATTCCGCGGAGCACAGGCTTTGGCTCTACGTCTTTTCCCGCTTCCTTGTCCTTCTCATCCTCCTCGAGCATCAGTTCGACCAACTCTGCCTTTTTCAGTCCGCTTATGCGCTTCATGCCGCGTGACTTTGCTATTGCCCTCAACTCAGCAAGTGCCAGTGATTCGTATTTTTCCTTCATAAAATGTACCAGTTTTTACCTTTCTTCATATAAGTTATCTTTTTAAATAGTTTCTCCCCACACCACTCACAGCGTATAAGGATATATTTCTATGAAATAATATCTTGCCGAAATCGATATGAATTCCCCTTTCTTATATAAGACAGCAAGCGCTTTACACTCGATCATTTCAAGCCAGTCCAAATCAAAACGCACATAATAAACCGCATCATCCGTATCTTCACAGATTCCCTGAAAAACGACATTCTCACCATCAAAATGCGTCGAAGGACACTGCTTTGCAGAACGCTTTGTATCCGAAATCTCCACGTCAACAGGCTCATAAATACTCAGCTCAACATGATAGTCCTGACCGATCACCGGCGCTGCGGCGTCGTGCCAGATTCCCTTGATCGTGCCGACCGTCGTTCTCCCTGCCACATAGGTCACACACATCTGAACCTCGATCTCATCGATCACAAACTTCATCTTATTACCTCTTTTATACACCGCTCCATCACACCCTTGCCTAGCCACGCAAAAATGTAATATCGCACACCTATTTTGTCAATATCAATATTTATATACGGAAAACATTACGAAATGCTGTCATTAAACAGATGTAGGTCCAAGATTTTATTATGTTCTAAATTTACTGTTTACTTCGTTCCTGCAACGGATAGAATTCGTATTCCTGTCTGAACGATAATATTATAACTCATTTTTCACAAAATAGGAAGAAGAATTTATTGCGATTTTAAAAGATTTATTATAAAGTATAAGAAGGTTATGAAAATATAAATAAGAAAATACGAATTACAAAGGAGAATCATATGTCAGCTCAAATGAACACGCAGGAAAAAGCGTTAGCGCTCCACAAAGAATGGAACGGCAAAATCGAAACCATCTCAAAAACTCCCGTCAAGTCAAGAGAGGCGCTCTCACTTGCCTACACCCCCGGCGTCGCAGAGCCATGCAAGGTGATTGCCGAGGACAAAGAAGCTGCCTATCAATATACAATGAAAGCAAATACCGTAGCTGTCGTATCGGACGGCAGTGCGGTGCTCGGTCTTGGCAATATCGGTCCCTACGCCGCAATGCCCGTCATGGAAGGAAAGGCAGTGCTCTTCAAGGAATTCGGCGGCGTGAACGCAGTTCCGATCTGCCTTGACACACAGGATACCGAGGAGATCATCAAGGCAGTTACATGGCTTGCCCCCGCTTACGGCGGCATCAACCTTGAGGATATCAGCGCGCCGCGCTGTTTCGAGATTGAGGAGCGTCTCAAAGCTGCACTGGATATTCCAGTCTTTCACGATGATCAGCACGGCACGGCGATCGTTGTCCTCGCAGGCATCATCAACGCCCTCAAGGTTGTCGGCAAACACAAAGAAGCCTGCAAAGTCGTTGTCAACGGTGCCGGAAGCGCGGGTGTCGCGATCACAAAGCTGCTGCTCACCTATGGCTTTACGAATGTGATTCTGTGTGACAAAGTGGGCATTATCTCCACCTCCACCAAAGGACTCAACTGGATGCAGGAAAAGATGGCAAAGATTACCAATCCAAACAACGAGACAGGCGGTCTTGCCGATGCGCTGAAAAATGCGGATATCTTTGTTGGTGTATCCGCGCCAAATATCGTAACACCCGAAATGGTGCGGTCTATGGCGCCTGACTCCATCCTCTTTGCCATGGCAAACCCCACCCCGGAAATCATGCCAGATCTGGCAAAAGCAGCCGGTGCACGTGTTGTCGGCACAGGCAGGAGCGATTTTCCAAATCAAGTCAACAACGTCGTTGCCTTTCCTGGTATTTTCAAAGGTGCACTCGAGGGACGAGCCACACAGATTACGGAGGAAATGAAACTTGCTGCCGCCAATGCAATTGCAGGGCTTGTGCCAGACGAGGAACTCTCCGAGGACAATATCATGCCGGAAGCTTTTAATCCCAAAGTCGCAGAGCTTGTCGCAGAGGCGGTCAAGTCCCATATTGTGAGATAATTATCATCATGCTCTGGAATGACAAACCCTATCACACGCTCGACTATGAACTGAAAAGAACATATGGCGAAAAAATCTACAAGATTGCTCTTGACGCCAACATGACCTGTCCGAACCGCGATGGGTCATGCGGTGTACGAGGCTGCATTTTTTGCAGCGCCGGCGGAAGCGGCGATTTTGCAGCAAAAAAATCCACGGACGAGGACGCTGTCGCTACACAGCTCGAAAAAGGCATTCAGTATTTTCACGGCAAACAAATCGGCAAACATTTTATCGCATACTTTCAGGCATACACAAACACCTATGCGCCCATTCCAAAGCTCGAATCCCTCTACCGTGAGGCACTTGAGGAACCCTCTGTTGTCGGCATCTCGATCGCTACCAGACCAGACTGTCTTGGCAGCGATGTCCTCTCACTGCTCGACCGGCTGAACAGAGAATATGCCGACAAATTTATCTGGATCGAACTTGGACTACAGACCATACACGAACACACAGCCCTGCTTATCCGCCGCGGTTATCCACTTTCCATCTTTGAGCAGGCGGTCAAACGGCTGCAAGATATCTCCATTCCAACAATAACACATGTCATTATCGGACTCCCCGGCGAGACGAAGTCCATGATGCTTGAAACTTGCTGTTATCTAGGCAGGCTAGGTATCGATGGAATCAAATTACAGCTGTTACATATCTTGAAAAATACAGATTTAGTCGAATTATACAAGAAAAAAACCTTTGAAATTCTTGACATGATGGGATATATTGATATCATCATCTCCTGTCTGGAAATCCTTCCATCTGACATGGTGATCCACCGCGTGACAGGTGACGGTCCAAAAGAACTGCTCCTTGCCCCTCTTTGGAGTCTTGATAAACGGCGTGTCCTAAACACCCTCCATCAAGAGATGAAGCGGCGCAGCACATGGCAGTCAAAATACTGCCAGATCTAGAGCGTGTTTGAAAAATCATTCGCGGCGGCTGCCTGTATCAGGATAAAAGAACAGTTCCTAATAAGAATCTCTAAAATAAGAAAGGCGTGACGACGATATGACCCAAGACCCTCTGACCCTCTACAAATTGATCGTACTATATATGCTCGACAAGGTGAAGTTCAAACTCACCTACTCGCAGATTAGCGGCTTTATCCTCGAAAAAGAATACACAAATTTCCTCACCCTGCAGCAAGTCATCTCTGATCTGCAGGACGCAGAACTCATCAAGACTGATGCCTCGATGAACCGAACTTTTTTCTCCATCACCGAGGAAGGACGCAGTACGCTGTCATACTTCGGAAACCGGATCGGCGATGCTATCATTGATGATATTGAGTCATTTTTGTCAGAAAAACATCTGGAATTAAAAAATGAAGCATCCATCACCGCAAAATATTACAAGACAACTTCCAGCGAATATGAGGCAGAACTAATCGCACGCGAAAAAGAAATCGAACTGGTGAATATTAAGATCTCTGTTCCTGCAGAGGATATGGCAGAGACCATCTGCGAGAACTGGTATCACAAAAATGAACAAATCTACAGATACTTGATGGAGGAGCTGATCTAAAGCGCCTCCTCCTTTAATCGTTTCATATGTTCCCGTATCTTCGCCTCGTAACCATTCCACGATGGTTCATAAAATGTCTTTCCTGTCAATTCATATGGAAGATACTGCTGTTCTACATAATGATTTTTATAATCATGCGCATATTTATATCCCGTTCCATGTCCCAATTTCGCCGCCCCTTTGTAATGGGCATCCTGCAAATGGGTCGGAATGGGCAAATGTCCCGTTTTGCCGACCTCCTCCTTTGCCGCAAAAATGGCATTGCACGCTGCATTGCTCTTCGGCGCACACGCCACATAAG
>CAMWJQ010000138.1 GCA_947174615.1 uncultured Lachnospiraceae bacterium | reverse complement strand
TGATACAGACACCGGTCCATATATACTTCCCGTTCCAGACGGAAGAAAGCACGAGTCGTATACATGATATCCTCCGAGTTTCTTCCCTTCGGAAACAGCATTCCCTCGACAAGCTCCCGCTTATATAATTTGCTCCACACAGAATTGTAAATAATATAATCCTCATGCCCTCCAATGTAGATTTTGAGCAGCTCCTCGCGCGCAAGCGGCACTACACTGCCGTTTCCGCCCGCCTCCGTCCTGTCCTTATATTCCTGAAAATACCTGCACACTGCAAGCTGTGCGTGATTGTCCACACACGCCCTGTACAGGGTCGCATACATGTCCGGCTCAATCCAGTCGTCGCTGTCCACATAGCCAATATATGCGCCCTCTGCCAGTGCAAGCCCTGCATTCCTCGCATCTGACAGACCTCCGTTAGACTTGTGCAGAACCTTGATGCGGCTGTCCTTGGCTGCATACGCGTCGCACTTTGCGGGCGACGAATCGGTCGAACCGTCATCAATCAGAAGGATTTCCAGATTTTGATAAGTCTGTTTCAAGATTGAGTGTATGCATCTGTCCAGATACGCCTCGACATTATAAACCGGAACAATGAGCGAGATCAAATCCTCCATCAAATTCTCTTTTCTTTCCATACTATCTCCATACATTGCGTTCAGCACACATTTCCGTCCGCATCCATCAGCACCCAGCCCTTCCAGTATTCACGGACAGTCTTAGCGTCCAGCGTCTCATAGTTGTCATGATGCAATGGACGTATCATGATCTTGTCCGGATGTCTGTTGAGCCGCGCTCCCCAGATGCTAAAAGTACTGTTTGCACAGATATTGTGGCGGCAGCGGCTCATCAGCGCCATGTCCTGCATACTTTCCCTGCCAGTGTTCCAGTCTACGACATGCATATTCTCCTGACAAAACTGTGCCCTTGCAAATGCCGGGTCGTCGGAAAAGATATAGAACACCGGATGTTCCACACGCTCTGTTATATAGTGGATGGCACCCTTATAGTATGCATCGGTGCAGATTCCCATATACCGTTTTCCGTCCGCCACCGTGAGATAATCCTTTCGCCGGATATGGACACTCACGGCGTTTTCACCTGCCATTGCCCGAAGCGCCTCGGCATTTCTGGGATTGCTGCTCTCCGGAAACACAATTTTCTCCTGCAGCAGCGGAATAAGATCTGTATAATACTTCTCACAGCCCCAGAATCCGTACAGATACACATCGTCCATCTCAAAGATCTCAGGCATATACGCCGCGCGCTCGCGGACAGTCTTATCTTTCCTGCCGATAAGCCTGCGCCGGACTCTATCCGCCGGCTTCATGCTGTTATCAAGAAACTGCTGACGCTCCGCCGCCGTACAGACCTCATATTGAATGCCCTCCAGCCATTCGAGCTCCAGCGCCCGCCACTCCCGCTCCGCCCCCTTTGCCTCCCTGTACGCATAGAGGTCCAGCTTGACTTCCCTGCCGAGTGAGCGGAGTTTCTCATACAGTGCATACTGGTATAGCTGATTGCCAAGTCCGCCCATGACATGTATGATAATCATGAAAATCCTCCATTCCGAAAACCGCGCCGTGAATATCCCGTATCCGCATCCCGATACAGCCGCGCACAGATACACATACAGGCAAACACGGTCGTCACCAGCCCCCGAAAAGTAAACCAGTGATGCTCATAAGAATGCTGACCTGCAAGCGCATACCACACAAACGGCATCACGGCAATCAGCAAAAACGGAATGATATCGATGCACACATCCGCAAGCTGACCTCTGCTCCTGAAAATCCCTGCGAACACTGCCGCCATGCACAGCGCAATAAGTATCAAATATGGTTTTTCAAAGTAAAACTCCACATTGCGGAGCCATGTGCCCAACACCGTGATCTGCTCCCCATTCTGCGTGTGTGCCGTGCGCAATACGATCTGCGACAGCGCGTTTGCAATGACCGAATCCCGTAGCACCAGCGTACTCAAAACCCACTTTCCAGCCCACATTGCCCCGTAGCCAAAGCCCCAGCTTACAGAAAGACCGACAATCGTTCGAACCTTGGTCCACGAATCCCGTTCTGCCTCGAGCAGCAGGATGCAGACAAGCGGTACGCCGAGACTTGCGATCGGATAGGTCAGCAGATCAAAATAACTCGCACACATGCCGATGAGCTGAAAATATAACAGCAAGCCAATTCCATCCACAATCCAGTCATACGCTTTGAGTAAGATAAATACTGCCAGATTCGTCAGATAAAAAATCACAGAAAACTGTATGGAGAGCGGTATCACAACCGGCATCATAAAGAGTACGGACAGCACATAGCCCCACGCTTCCCCCTCATACCCCATCTTCGAAATAGTACGAAATATCAAAAGTACCAAGAGCAATTCAACGATCACATTAAAAACGCGCAGGTCCCCATAGTCAAAAAACAGAAAAAAGGGCTTTAACAACACCAGATACCCATGCCAGTATCTCGTGTAATCCACCTCGCGATATCCCTGTTCTGTGCCCAGATAGCGCACCAGACCATCGAGCGGTCCCTTGCCGAAGTCTGCGCTGGTGCACGTCAATGCGCGCTTCCACACGGGGCGCGGACTGTCATAGACTGCATTTCCCACCATCCACGAATCCGTGTAATTGTCAAGCTGTGTGCTGACGACACCCGGAATCACCCTATGGTACTCGCGCTCTCCTGACAGCGCCGCAGCAGACTCCGCCAAGTGCGCCCGCATCGGTTCCGTCGGCAGCAGATATACAAGCAAAAGCAGCCCATATCCAACGCTGATCCCAGCCACAAGAAGTACCAGCGCACGAACGATATGCATTTTGAATTTTTTTGCTTTCCCGCCTTCTGAACTCCTCTGCCGCACTGTGATCATCTCCTTTTTCCACTGAACTTACTTCTTAAATCCTATTCATCATCTTGTCATATAATAGAGTTTTGCGTTGATATCCACAATCGGCTCCACTTCGTACCCCAGCTCGATAAAAGTATCCACAAACGCATTCCACTGCCCGGTCACCAAATACAACTCATCTGGCAATTGATGTCTATACACCTTCTCCAGATACGCCTTCCACGTTTGCGTGTCTGTCGCAGCGTATGTCTCCACCTCATCATTATATACGATCTTCTCCCACTGGGATTCTGTGTACTGCGCATCGTGTGTGAAATAGTACACAAATCCATATCGCTGGTGAAAGTCGAGCATCGTCGGAATCTCATACCCATCCCGTGCATACCACTCGTGAACCACCTTCCGCAAGTCCATCTTCGCCCAGTGACAGTAGATGCGATAATCTCCATAGATACAGTACACGATCCCTGCGACGACAAGCCCCACCTGCACAATGCGTGACAGGACTCTTGATACTGCTGCGCAAGAACTTTGGCGCAAGATCATCACCAACTCATACAAAGACACCGCAATCAGCACAAACCACAGCGGAAACAGAAACATATTATAGCGGTTTCCATACCATCCATAAGCGTAGATATTGAGTTTTGTAATGATATAGTACATAAGATAGGTTGCAATATTACAGTACAAATAAATCCGAATCACGCCTCGTCTGCTTTTTACTGCCACAAACAAAATAATTGCTGCAATCACGATCATCGCAGTGATGATTAGACCCCAGATTTTCTCCCAATCCCTGTCCATGTCAATTGCACACCACTTGAACACACACATAATGCTGTTCAAGAAATCTCCAAAAATACTTCCCTTCTCGATGATAATCTTCTTATCAGAAAAAAGCGTGGACACTTGATTTGCCGACTGCGGAATCATGAAAAAACAGACCAGCACAGCGCCGCCGACACCGCCAGCCACCACAAAGGACACAAAACTTGTCCAAAAACTTCGCCGCTCCTTCGCTGTCAGCGTCATCACAAGAATACTGACCCCAAAGGAAATGACAACAAACACCGCACCATAGTGCGTAAATACTGACAATGTACACAAAACCGTGAACAGCACAATGCGCTTGGTATTCCTTCTCTCACACAGCAGAAGCCACACATAGATCAGCCAGAACAATAACATAAGAAGCACAGCATACTCTGACGCTTCTTTCATATAGTACATAAGAATATAAATACTGGAGTAAATAATGACACTAAAAGCTGCCATATAGCGGCCGCAAAGCTTTCGAATCACAAAATAGAGCCCCACTGCTGCAATAAAGCCAAATACAACACTCGAAAAGCGGAACCACCATTCTCCCTCGCTGACTTGCAGCCACAAACACATCAGCCAGTTATACAGGGGCGGCTGCTGCTGGATACGCACCATACGCTCATACATCGTAGCATACGCCGTCACCCCCCTGATCGCGCCCCTGACTGGCAGTGAACAGTAAAATTCCATCGCCTCATCCTGCCAGATTGGCGCCTCTGTCAGCTTGTATAGTGCCATGATCCAATAATATATCAATGCCGCGCCTGCCGTCAACCATTCTGGCAAATGCACTTTCCACGCTCTCCTCATACAACGCTCCGAACAAATTTATTGAAACAAATGAATTACCAGCTTCACCCCGTACTTGACATACTGTACAAAGATGCCCGGGTCCTTGACACAATCTCCCATCCTTCTGATAATATATTTCGGTCTCAGATAAAAACTCAATAAAATATTCTTTCGAAGTTTCATAACTTCATCCAACGTCAGATGTTTGGTCCCCTTTGTGCTGGAGTGGAAGAAATCACTGCCAAGCACAGACTTTTCAAGCAGCTTCTCCTCCTTGCACGTCTCATACATCGGCGTACCATAAAAGGGCAGTGCAATCGTGACCTCTATAAAATCCGGGTCCGTCTCCATCACAAGTTTCTTGGTCATGAGAATGTCCTCCCGCGTCTCCCACGGAAACCCAATCACAAAATACCCCCAGAACTTTAAGCCAACCTCTTTGCACCATCTTGCCGCCTGTCGGTTCTCCTCCACGGTCGCGCCCTTGCGCATGGTCTTTAACATCTCATCACTGCCGGACTCAAAGCCAAACGCCACCAGAAAACATCCAGCCTTCTTCATCAGCGCAAGCGTCTCCTTGCTGAGCGGGCGCACACGGGAATTTGCCGTGAACTCTATCTTGCCATATAATCTTGAACGGATAATCAGCTCGCACATCTCCTTCACCCATGCCGGATTGATGGTAAAAGTATCCGCCTTAAAAAAGAAATTGCGGATATGATGCTTCTCGTAGCACTCAATCATCTCGTCCAGCACATTCTGCGGGCTTCTGAAACGCACGCGCTTGCCGGAAATCTCCGGCGTCAGACAGAATACACACTGGCTCGGACACCCCCTGGCGGTCTGGATTGTCGCCATCGGCTCCTTGGTATCGGGACGGATATACAGCTCATTGCGCATCAGTTCGCGCGCCGGGAACGGCTGTGCATCGAGATCGTCATCCCACACATGAAAGCGCGTTGGAACCATTTTACCCGTTTCATCCTTATATAAAATATTATTGATTTCTTCAGGTTTTCCTATTCTTTGAAAACAATAATCTGCAATCTTCCCAATGCAGAAGTCAATCTCCCCGCCAATCAGATAGTCCACATTGGACAGGTCAAGCATGTCAAGCATTGCCTGCTCCGGCGCATAGAACAGCGCTC
The DNA here is from genome assembly GCA_947174615.1 of uncultured Lachnospiraceae bacterium. Classification (GTDB taxonomy): domain Bacteria; phylum Bacillota; class Clostridia; order Lachnospirales; family Lachnospiraceae; genus COE1. Next base: position 3,446 of record CAMWJQ010000138.1, on the reverse strand, counting down.
CTTTTAACACAACAATCGGATGATACCGCTCACTCAGCTCATTCACAACCTTGATGTCGTCAAAGATGGTCGTGTTCGTGATGCTCATCATAATCATGTCCGGCTTGAATGCCTCCATGTCCTTTAGAAGCACATCAAAGGTGTCACCCTGTGTCTGATAGTCCTGTAACAGTACCTCATAACCGCTTCGCATCAGGATTGCCGCCGCATAGCCTAAGTCGTTGCAGGCGCGCATTGCCTGTGCCGAACCGTCATCAATGTTCTGCTGGCAGCGGTCCTCCCCTCTCTGAAAAAGCGCCCCCGGCGGGTAAAACAGCAATACTCTCTTCTTACTCATTTCTATCGTTTCCTTTCCATTTTACTCTAAACTATACAGATACACCGTATACGGCATCTCGCCGTCCTGATAGGCATTGACCAGACGAAGCTGCATCTGATCGGCATTGGTGATCTCCACACGTGAAAAAATATAGACGCACCCCAGCGCCTTTAGCGCCGGCGCGTCAATCAGAATCTCCTGCGGCACAGCGTCGGCATTTGCGCCGAAATCATAGAGATTCTCCCCCGATGCCGGGAACAGATACGCCCTGCATCCCCAGTCATCATAATATGTCTGCCAGTTTGGATTCACATCCAGTGCGGGCGCAATCGCCGCGCGGAATTGTTCCTTGTAAGATTGGCTGTAATAGCCGCAGTACCCGTCAATCGTCGTGATGCCATTATAGGACAGCATCGCCGGGTGAAATCCATAGACACATGCCCCCTGCTCTGGCGTATAGCCGATTTCCTTTTGAATCTTGGCAATCAGGTTGCCCCCATAAAACTCTCTATAGCTCAACTGATTGACTTCTTTGTGTTTCACAAGCTTGTACAGATTACAATAGCATGTGTTATAGAAATCGCTGTACTCACACTGTGTCCCACCGACAATGATAATCGAAACGATGCAGGCAATATACGCCAGCGTCTGTTTTTTGCAAAACATATTTTTGACGGCGATAAAAAAGGCAAAATACCACGCAAAGGCATTGAAAAAGATCGTTCTGCCGTACTGAAAGCCTTTGAGCGGCGGCAGGAGTGTCTCCACCAACACTCTCAATGGTTCCCAGAAATAGAGTGCATACACTGCACAGTTAAACACGATAAATAAAACGGTGATATTGAAAATATCCGTATAAATCTTCCCCGCTTTTCTGCCAGAAAGATACCTGAAATTATTCCAAATAAAATAGACTGCACACACCGGCAGAACAAAATACGTATGGACGGACTTTGCATGGGAAAATCCATGCAGAAATACATCCGCAAAACAGCGCCACAACGCCAGCGCGTCATAACTTGCCGTCACCATCGTACTGCGGATGGTCTCCTCGTCCGATAAGAGCATCACGCCAAACAACCGGTATTCAAAGCACACAAAGCCTGCAGCCAGCGCAGCGAACGCACCAAAAAGCGGCAGCGGCAGCTTCCGGTCCCGAATCCATAAAACAAAAACTGCAATCAACAGATACCCCAGCAAAAATGCGCCAAAAAAGGTAAAGTATGACACCAGCGGATACAGAAAAACCGCGCCAAACAACCACCAACGCGGCTCCCTGTAAATACGAACCAGCAAATATAAAATGAGCGGCATCGAGGCAAAGCAAAACCCATACATAGGATAGACCGGCAGCAGCGCAAACGCTGTGGCAGTCAAAACGACAGCCTTCTCGTACTTCTGATAGGTCTGCCCAAGCAAAAGCCGTGCAAGCAGCACACAGGAAACCATCGCAAGCACGATCCGCAGCAAATATCCCACAATATATGCATAAATGTCCGGCAGCAGCAGATACAGCAGATTGTAGAGTGAAAACTCCGATGGAAAATAATCTCTGTCAATACTGCCAAGCACGGGCATCTCCTGTCCGTGGGCAAAAAATGCGCGATTGTCAGAAAGCATCTTGAGCTGGGTGATAAAAAGATCGAGATTATCGCAGATTCCCACATAGATCTTATCTTTGAAAAACAACAAAACCGCCGCCTCAAAGACAAAAATCAAACCTGCCAGCATCCAGTGCCAATACTTTTTGATTGCGTTCATCACTTCTCCTTAATACATTGCCGACACGATCAGATTTTGATACAGTTGCTGAAGCGGCATGGCAGGGTCCGCTTCAAAGCCTTCTTTGGCAGGGATCACCTGACCGTCTGGCATGACAAAATTCCCGTCCTGAATCAATGACGGAAGCGCAGCCGTCTCAAACACCATATCATGGATGGTCGTATATTCTGGCACATACTGCGAGAAATCCTGCATGATAAACTGATAGAGCTTGCGCGCAAGCAGATTGTAGCCCGCGTCATTTAAATGACAGCCGTCACAGATAAAGTTTCCATACATCTCAAGCGCCTCGCGATTGTCTGCCAAATTCAGTTCATAATCCGCATACAAATCAAGTACCGGAATATCGTAGTACTGACATCTGTCCAGCATCGCGACACGATACTGGCTAAACGTCCCTGAACCATAATCCCCATAAGTACTCCGCTTATAAGAATGCGTCTCGTCAGCATCCTTACTCTGCTGATATGGCACCATAAGAACAACGTCAGCCGCCGGATAGGCATTCTTGAGATACGGTATCATCGTATTGAGTGCACCATAAAACGTATTGGGTTTGCTATCTGTACGCTTTCCAATCGGACAGTCCCCAAACCAGAAATCATTCGTGCCGCCAAACACAATCACAAGATCTGCCGTGTGATCCATTGAATACATTCTGTCCACAAACGAACCGGGGTTGGTATAATCTACGGTAATATCCGTAATCCTTGACCCAGACACGCCGTAATTGTTTACCTTCGCGCCTGTGAGTCTTGATAAAACCTCCGGAAAAGCCTTGTCCGGCGTCCTCGCACCCACGCCCTCCGTCAGCGAATCTCCTAATATATTAATAATGTGATACTGGTCAAGCGCATACCCCTGCTGTGCAGCCTTCGCCTGCTCCGCCAAGAGCAGCGCCATCTCACTGTCCACCGGGGCAGTCAGCAATTCCAATCCGTCAGAGAGCCCCACATCTGGCTGAGCATCCAGTGTATCGGTCAGTACAGGCTGCACTGGCTGTGTCTCTGCTTCCTCCTCCGGTATTGATGATGCATCCGGCGCATCCGCCTGCTGCGTCTCCAATGCTGGCACTGACTCACTGGCAGGCTCTGCAGCATGCGCACGCAGGGAGTTCATCAGCATCATCGCCGCACACACTGCCATAACACCCGTTTTTACACTTTTACTTCTCATTATTTGTCTCCATTCCTTTCGTCTCAAACCAAAAACTTTCATCCATAGATTCTCTCTGAAATAAATCTCTGTCTGCAGCGGAAGCGACAACTCCCTCTGTCGGATAAAAAAACTGGACACCGTTCGCTTCACAGCTTCTTCGTAATATCAGCCGTCTTTTCTATAATAT
>CAMWJQ010000137.1 GCA_947174615.1 uncultured Lachnospiraceae bacterium | reverse complement strand
TTTTTTCAATTTCATCATTATGCTCAAATCTGGCGTGGGTGTGAAAAGTAACGAACTGTTACTTCTGAAGAGCGTAACTCAAAATTTTACTTGACAATAAAAGAATGAAAAGGTATAGTTATTCCTGTACAAAGGCGCTGACCAGATGGTCGGCGCAGCAGCGTACGCGAACATATATGATATCACGCTAGGGGTGCACATCGCTGAGACTTTACCCTCATTACTTGAACCGGATAATACCGGCGTAAGGAAGCAGTATGGGAATAATGAACCTTGGAACTGTTCGGATTCTGGATTTTACAGTACAATGTAGGATCTAAAAGTCTGTAAAATCCGCAGAATCTGCGGCAACATGAGCTGCAAGAGCATCAGACTCTGGTGCTGTGGCTGGGTGGAGCCGGATCTTTCGGAACAGTTATGATGCTGACCTCCTCGCGCAGACGAAGGAGGATTTTTTTATGTTGTACAATGTAGTAGTAAATGACTGGGACGAGACAACCTACGTCCCGACAGCGCTTGGAAATGGACTGCTTTTGGCTGCGATTGCGATATTGCTTTTGGCTGCGGTCGCATTTGCAAAGATTCATATGCAGATGGAGAAAAGTGAAAAATCAGAACACACGCTGGGAACTGCTGGAGATCGAAGAAGCGGGAAACTGACAGTCCGGCAGCTGGTGTTCTGTGCAATGGCAGTCGCTCTTGCCACGGTGCTCTCGAATATCAAGCTCTTTCATTTCCCGACTGGCGGCTCTATCACGCTGCTGTCCATGCTGGTTGCCTGCCTGCCCGGATATTTTTTCGGACTTGGCGCAGGGTTGATGACTGGGCTTGCATATGGCGTCTTGCAGCTTTTGGTGGACCCTTATGTTTTGTATCCAATGCAGCTTGTGATGGATTATCTGCTTGCTTTTGGCGCGCTGGGGTTGTCAGGGCTTTTCTCCAATGCAAAGAATGGGCTGCTCAAGGGCTATATGGTGGGTGTGCTGGGGCGCTATGTGTTCACCGTGGCGTCGGGCTGTATCTTCTTTGCCTCGTATGCATGGGAGGGATGGGGCGTGCTCCCGTATTCATTGGTGTACAATGGCATTTATATCTTTGCGGAGGCTGGCGTGAGTATCGTTGTCATTCTGCTTGTTCCGGTGAAATCGGCGATTGGCAGGATCAGAAGGCTGGCTTTGGAGGGGTAAAATAAGAACCACATAGATCATGAGAAAGGTGTAAAGTCTGTCTGCTTCAAGGCATTACACCTTTTTTCTTTGCTCATTTTATCTGGCAGCGCAGTATTTGGGTGTAATAGTTTGGCACAGGACATTGCACTGTGCCGCAAAGTCCATGAGACAGCATTGTGGTCGGGATGCATCAAGCCACGGTACGTGGCTTTGAAAGCAAAAATCCATTTGCATAAGCGTAATTCTCAGTTTGATTCTGCAATTGATTTTTTAGTGGGAGTTGCGTATAATAAAGAGAAAAGGACTTGTGAATGGACTCTCAAAAATAGAGGACCGTCACCAATGTGTAGATAGCAGCTGCGGGAGACTGCGGAAAGAAATCAATATAGAACAGGAGGGATGCTATGTACAGAAGATTGATATCGGGAATGCTGGCAGCTGCAATGACATTTCAGATGTGTGCAGGAGCTGTGCATGCCGCGGGGAAAACGGGACATACCTCATCACAGCCAGCTGATATACAACTCCTGGCTTTGCAGGATTCACGGGATTCAATAGAGGAAACGGCAGCGGAAGCAAATCCGGCGGATCTCGATACAGAGACAAATACAGATGTCAATGCGGAGACAAGCGCTGATGGAAGCATCGAGACAAACATAGAAACAAGTATCGAGACAAACATAGAAAGAAACACAGAAACAAGCGACGGAATCAATACAGAGACAAGCGCTGATGGAAGCATCGAAACAAGTACCGAAACCGATACAGAGTCTGAGACAGAACGAAGCACAGAGTCTGAGACAGAAACTGCACAGGAGCCCGGCACAGAATTCTCCACGGCAGACCCGTCAGCAGGTTCTGCCGAGAGCAAGCCCCCCACAGCCCCAGCTGACATTTCAGGGACAGATGACAGCGAGGAGGAAGCGTATGAGGAGGGGAATCCTGATTTCTTGTTTCAGGCAGGTGGATTTCGGGTGATGGATTCCCCCGGGGATGGGCGAAGGCGCAGCCGTGCGTCTGAGACGAACGAAGACGGCGTTAATCAGCTCTCGGAAGGCGATATGGACCGGCTTGCGTCGGAGCTGTACACCGCTTTGAAGAACAGGGATGCTACAATCGAAGTGCGTGCATATGGATTTTATAATGACAATCCAGCAGACACACAGCAGCTTTTAATGCTGTACTATGCTGTGGTAAATGATCATCCGGACTTGTACTATGTGCGGACGGGATATAAAAAGAGCTATCTGACAAGCTCTAAGCTCATCACCAAAATATCACCAAACTACTATATAGATATTGACGATAATGCCTTTCAGGAGGGCGTGCAGCGCGCAAAAGAGGCGGTGTCAGCAGATATGGACGACTTGCAGACTGCAATCGCACTCCATGATTATATCGTGCTGAACTGCGAATACGACAAGGAGCGTCTGGCAGATGGGACAATACCGGCAGTGTCTTATGGCGCTTATGGCGTTCTGGCGAACCAGATCGCAGTCTGTCAGGGCTATGCACTCGCGTATAAATATCTGCTGAATGAATTTGGCATCAACAGTTATATTGTGACAAGCGATAAGATGAATCATGCGTGGAACATTGTGGAGATTGATGGCGCCTTGTATCAGGTTGACGCTACATGGGATGATCCGACGTGGGACAAACCAGGACAGGTGCGCCACTCTTATATGTTTCAGTCGGATGAAGAATTTCAAAAAAGTTATTATGAGCACAGCAGTCACCATGACTGGTATGTGACCAAGGGCAGCGGGATTGTGGACATTCAGGCGGATGGCACAGCGTATGACAATGCATTCTGGAAAACAGTGCGATCGCCGCTGGTGTATGATAACAGCGCTGCTGGCGGACAGTACTATTATGTTACAGAAGATAAAAGGCTCGAAGGCAGGACGTACCACAAGGACACAGAGGGAAGCAGGCTGGGTGAGGCAGTCACGCTCCTCACGCTCGAAACGCCTTATTCAGGGCTGGCGCTGGACGGCAGCAGGCTTTATTATAATAATAAGAAGACAATCTCCTATATTGATGTAGCCGCGGAGGAATGCGACAGCGTGATTCGCTATGCACTTGCAGAAGAGGATCAAGACAATATTTATGGTTTTACGAAGGATAAAAATACCATATATTATGCAAAAAGGGCTTCTTATAATATTTCAGGAAATAGTCCCGTTTATTCCTTTGACGATGCCAAGACCTATACCGTCACTTTTCAGGATGCACATGGCGCAGTCCTTGAAACACGCAGGGTTGCAGAAGGAAGCTACGCAGCGCCGCCTGCCGGGCTGGAAATCCCTGAGGGATATGTGTTTGCGCGCTGGGAGGGGAATTATTCCAGCGTGATGCAGGATGAGACAGTCACGGCGGTATACACGCCGATCTCGTATGTGATTACCTATGAGCTGGAGGAGGGAATCAATCCCCCAGGAACTGTGGAGGAATATACGGTTGAGACCGCTTTATGCTTGGCTGTGCCAATCAGAACAGGCTATGATTTTGAGGGTTGGTATACAGATGCACAGTACCATGAGCAGGTGACTGCCATCGAGCAGGGAACAACCGGTGATGTTACATTTTACGCGAAATGGTCTCCCGCGCAGTATCAGATTACCTATGAGCTGGGCGGCAGGGCAGACAATACTGCGAATCCGGCACAGTACACAGTAGCGTCAGACACAATCCATTTAGCGGCGCCAGAGCGGGCGGGCTATATGTTTAACGGCTGGTTTGCAGAGCCGGCGCGTCTGATTGAAGTGACGGAAATTCCGGCGGGCAGCACAGGCGACAGGAGCTTTTATGCGAAATGGACAGCAATACCCTACCGGATTACTTATGAGTTGAATGAAGGGATAAACAGTCCTGAGAATCCGGTAAAATATGATGCAGATACAGAAGAGCTTGTGCTGTATGCACCGACAAGGGCGCACTATAACTTTGAAGGCTGGTTTGCAGATGACAGGTTTGAACAAAAAGTGGAGTGTATCAGGACAGGGAGCATCGGTGATGTGACGCTGTATGCTAAATGGGTGCGAAAGCCCGTGTATGAGGTACGTTTTTTTGACGGAGAGGGAAAGCTGCTTGCAGCATCCCGTATTGAGGAGGGTGACAGTGCCGCCGCGCCTGCGCAGCCAGACGCCGAAGACGGATACCAGTTTGAAAAATGGGATGGGGACTACACAAATGTTCAGAAATCTCTTGATATCAAGGCAGTGTTCAGCCCGATTGTATATCATATTGATTATGAGCTGAACGGCGCAGTGGATGTGGGGGGAAATCCTGATACCTACACGATCGAATCAGCAGAGATATCGCTTGAAGCGCCTAGACATGGGAACACAAATCTTGCCTTTTCGGGGTGGTATTGCGATAAAATGTTTCAGAAACGGATTACTTCTATTAAACAAGGCAGCACAGGAAATCTCACGGTCTATGCAAAATGGGTTACAGCATGGCCGGTCAATATCGGGACAACGGATGGGCTGACCATCGAGGAGATAGCAGTTCCATATAAGAAAGGAAAAGTGCAAAAGCCCGTGCCGACAGTTTTATGGAATGGAAGAAAGCTTGCCAACAGGAAGGATTTTACGGTGATGTATGCGCAGGCGCCCTCTGAGGTTGGCAGGTATGAAGTTCTCATTACGGGCAAGGGAGATTTCACCGGAACGGCAAAGACCACACTCCGCGTTGTGGACACATCGAGTATGACTTCCATGAGCAAAGTGAAGGTGGCGCAGAAGATACATGAACAGATTTATACGGCTGGCGGAAACAGGCTTGATGAGGAGATGGTTGTCTTAAAACATGGCGCAAGCCAGCTCGCAGCAGGCACAGACTATGAATTTGTACAGCATGAATACAAGGGCGCGGGCACTTATTATGTGCCAATCCGCGGCACAGGAGAGCAGTATGTCGGCGAGATTACGACAAAGTTTCAGATCAAGCCGCGTCCGATTGACGACAGTGCCATTGAGGTCTGGTTTGAGCAGCAGGGAGAGACGCAGCCTTACGAGAAGGATGGGGCACAGCCCAAAGTTGTCCTTTGCTATGGCGGAGAAATTTTATCAGAAAATATTGACTATACATTAAGCTACAAAAATAATAAGAAGATTGGCGGGACTGCCACTGTGACAGTGAAGGGCAAAAATAACTTCAGCGGAAAGCGGACACTCACTTACACCGTGGGCAGGGGGCGCATCGAAACGGTGTCAGTCACAGTGCCGGATCAAGTGGTAAGCAGCAAGAAGGGCGGTTTTGTGAGCGTTCCCGTACTGACTGATACAAACGGAAAGAAACTCAGGGCGGGAAAGGACTATGACAGCAGCATTATCTACAAATGCGGCGGGAAGGTGCTGGACAGAAAAAAAGATAAACTTCCGGCAGGCGCGGAGGTGACGGTCGAACTGGCAGTCATCGGCAGAGGAAGTTATGCAGGGACACGAAATGTGACGGCTGCATATAAAATATTTGCGGCGGACAAAAAACTGTCAAAAGCAAAAGTAACATTGAATCATAAACAATACTTTACAGGAAGCAGCGTTACACTGGCGCCAGACGATCTTGTCGTCACAGTCGGCGGTGTTGTGCTGTCAAAAAATGATTATGAGATTCTTCCGGACACCTACGTCAATAACTACAAAAAAGGCACCGCAAAGGTTACGATTCAAGGCAGGGGTGAGTACGGCGGCGCCAAAGTTGTCAGCTTCAAAATCTATGAGCGGAAATAAATCATATGAAGGAAGGTATACAAGCAGACATGACACAGATACAATTACCCGAAAAAGTCAATTACATCATATCGCAGCTGGAGCAGGCAGGCTTTGAGGCATACGCAGTTGGCGGCTGTGTCAGGGACTGTCTGCTTGGCAGGCATCCAAGCGACTGGGATGTGACCACTTCCGCGAAGCCGCGTCAGGTCAAGGACGTGTTCCGCCACACGATCGACACTGGGATTCAGCATGGCACCGTGACCGTCATGCTGGAACACGAGGGCTTTGAGGTGACAACCTATCGGATTGACGGCGAGTACGAGGACAGCCGCCATCCCAGGGAAGTGATTTTTACAGCTAATTTAATAGAAGATTTGAAACGACGTGATTTCACGATCAATGCCTTTGCGTACAATGACAGGAGCGGTATTGTCGATGCCTTTGACGGAATGAAAGATTTGTCGGAGGGTGTGATCCGCTGTGTCGGCGACGCATCGGATCGGTTTGGTGAAGATGCGCTGCGCATTCTTCGGGCGGTCCGCTTTTCGGCACAGCTAGGATTTTCAATCGCGGAGGAGACAAGGGCAGCCATAGAGAACTTTGCTCCGAATCTGTGCCATATCAGTGCAGAGCGCATACAGGCGGAGCTGGTGAAGCTTTTGCTGTCAGACCACCCGGATTTTATGCGCGATGCCTATGCGCTTGGCATCACCAAGGCGGTGCTGCCAGAGCTGGATGCGGCGTTTGTGACAAAACAGCACAATCCGCATCATCAGTACACGGTAGGAGAACACTTGATGCAGAGCCTTCTGCACATACAGGCGGACAAGAGTCTTCGGATTGCTGCACTGCTGCATGACATTGGCAAGCCTATGGTCAAGACAACGGACGAGAAGGGTATTGACCACTTTCACGGACATGTGGAGGTGAGCGAGCAGATGGCAGTCGGGATTCTCAGGCGGCTCAAGTTTGACAATGATACCATCGCAAAAGTACAAAAATACATTCGTTATCATGATTATAAACCGGTGCCAAAGGCGAGAGCGGTGCGGCGTGCCATTAATAAAATTGGCGCAGAGTACTTTTTGCAGGTGATGGCGCTGTGGCGTGCCGATATACTGGCGCAGAGCAGTTATGAACGGCAGCAGAAATTAGCACGGATTGATACGGTGGAAAAGCTTTATACAGAAATCATGGAGAGAAACCAGTGTATTTCCTTAAAGACGCTTGAAATCACAGGGAATGACTTGATTGCATTGGGTGTCCCGAAAGGAAAACAGATCGGTGTGCTGTTAAATCAGCTCTTGGAAGATGTATTACAGGAGCCTGGGCACAACACACATGAATATTTAATGCAGAAAGCGCGTGAAATAGTGTAATAAACAACCCCTCTGCCACATAAGATAGATTAAATCATTATCTGTGTGGAGGGGGATTTTTTGTGAACGACAAGGCAGTGAATGTGCTGGAACAGTATGATATGACGGTCAACCGCACCTTTAAAGGGCGTGGAACCATTATCTGTGATACAGATCAGGGAATGCGTGTGCTCAAAGAGTATCGGGGGAGGACAGAGAAACTTGAGCTTTTGTTTCAATTACAGGGCAGGCTCAAGGACAGTCTGCGGACAGATACCCTCATTCGGACCAAGGAGGGCGCGCTGTTTGTGAAGGACATCGACAACAGCGTGTACATATTGGAGGAACAGGTCGATGGAAAAGAGTGCAGCTACAAGAGTGAGGATGATGTTGTCAAAGCTTGCGGCGCAATGGCAAAGCTGCATCTGAAATTCATGACGCCGCAGTCGGAAAGAATATGCTTGATGCCAGTCTTTTTCTATGCCGACGAGATGGAGCGCCATACCATAGAGTGCAAGCGCGTGCGCAATTACTTGAGAAAGCTGCATAACAAGACAGCGTTCGAGCGGGCGCTTTTGAAGGAGTATGATTATTTTCTGGAGAAAGCAGTGGATGTGACAAAGCGTGCCAGAGAGGAGTCACAGGCGGAATACGAAGCGTATGTGAACAGCAATGGGATCTACTGTCATGGTGACTATCAGTATCACAATGTCATTTTTGGCAAAGGCAGCAGCGGCGCCTACACAGGGATTGTCAACTTAGAGCATTTTGCGCATGATGCAGGCGCGCGGGACTTTTATTTATTGTTTCGCAAAATTTCGGAAAAGTGTGACTGGTCGCTGGACATGGCGCAGAGTATGCTCGATGCCTACCAGAACCGCCGGGTGTTCCCGCCGATCGAGTGGCGGAGCCTGTGTCTGCGTCTTGAGTATCCTGAGAAGTTCTGGAAAATTATTAATTTTTATTATAATTCCAGAAAGTCGTGGATGCCAAACCGCAATTATGATAAGCTTGAAAGCCTCATTCGCCAGGAAAAAAACAGGGAAAAGCTGTTAAACAAGTTCTTTTCATAAAAAGGTTGTATCATAGGAGAAAAGCCGTTATAATAGGTTTACGTAAAGAAGAGAGAAGATGGAAAAAGATGGAAAAACGAGATAAAAAACAATTCAAGATCGCGCTTATGCAGACAACGATCTGTTGGGAAGCGAAGGACGAAAATTATAGGATGGCTGAAAAGTGGATTCATGACGCGGCGATGCAGGGCGCCGGGGCTGTATTTTTTCCGGAGATGAGCTTTACGGGATTTTCCATGAATACCAGTGTTACGAAGGAGTGTGATGAGAGGACGATCTCGCGCATGAAGGCGCTTTCGCGGCAGTATCATATCTATATCGGTTTTGGCTGGGTGAAGGACTGCACAGCAGTGTGCGGCAAGTGTGAAAATCATTATACCATCGTAGACAGGGAAGGCAGTGTGTGCTCAGATTATGCAAAGATTCATCCTTTCTCGTATTCTGGTGAGGATGAAAAGTTTCAGGGCGGCAGCACTGTTTCCTATTTTGCGCTGGAAGATATTTTGTGCAGCAGCGTGATCTGTTATGATCTGCGGTTTCCGGAGCTGTTTCAGGTTTTATCTAAGAGGGCGCATGTCATCATCGTGGCGGCGAACTGGCCGGCGAAGCGCAGTGCACATTGGAAGGCGCTCCTGCAGGCGCGCGCGATAGAGAATCAAGTCTATATTCTTGCGGTCAATTGTGTCGGCAGCATCGGCGGCATCCAATACACAGGTGACAGCTGCGTGATTAATCCTGACGGCAGCGTGAGGGCAAGC
>CAMWJQ010000136.1 GCA_947174615.1 uncultured Lachnospiraceae bacterium | reverse complement strand
GTCTGGCAGTGAAGGGATGATATACTATGAACTGGCGGATGATGCTGCGTGTTACCGCACGGCGTTTCCAGTGAAGCAGGACAGGCGGAAAGCGCTGTACGCCAGCCTGGACGCTCTTTCATGAAGAAGAAGGTGATAATATGAACAAAAGTTTAGGACAAAGAACTATGAATAAAAAATCTATAAATAAAAAATCTATAAATAAGAAATCTTTAAATAAGAAATCTATAAATAAGAAATCGCACAATAACATCTGCAGCCTCTCCGCCGTGATGCTGGCGGCAGCGCTCACGCTGACAGGCTGCGGGCAGTATGCCAGTCAGTTTACGGCGCTTCTGACCAATCAGCCCAGTGACAGTACCGTAGAACAGACAGAAACTGAGACTGCTGTGGATGAGATAAACAAGAGCGGCATCTACGACTCGGAGGATGCGGCAGTCGTGGTCAAGAAGGACTTGGAGGCAAAGACCATACAATTCCAGAATATTGCGTCCTCAAGACGATATACGCTGACTTACGACGGTACTACAACTATATATGATAGGAATGAGCAGGCGCTTTCTATGGAACAATTAAAGGAAGGAAGCGTCGTTACGGTGCGTTTTTACAAGCCGCGCAAGGCACTGGCGTATATCAGGGAAAACCCTGACTGCATCAGTTATCATAATGTGAGCGGGTACAGTATGGATTTGAGCAAAGGAACGATTACGCTTGGCAAGGAGCTCTACAATATCAGCAGCCACGTTGTCGTCGTGTCGGGCGGCAGGGAGACGGACATGATGGAGGTCAGTCAGATGGACGAGCTCAGTGTGTGGGGATACAAAAATATGATCTATGGTATCCACATCGAGAAGGGGCATGGCTATCTGCGCCTGCAGAATGAAGATTATTTTGTGAACGGCTGGATTGATGTAGGAGACAGTGTGATTCGGAAAATAACAGAAGATATGCTTCTGGTCGTGCCAGAGGGAACGCATACCGTGACGGTCAGCCACAAGGGCAGCAGTGCCACGCAGGAGATTACATTTGCCAGAAATGAGGAGATGGCGTGGGATTTGGGCGAGGTCGAGATAACGGTTGTTCAGAAGGGGACAGTGATTTTTACGCTCAATCCGGTCACTGCAAAGGTGTCGATCGACGGCAGGGAAGTCAATGTGTCAAAGCCTGTCGAGATCGAGTACGGATTACACCAGATGCGCATCACAGCAGACGGGTATGACACAGTCGCGCAGTACATCCGGGTGGGAGAGCCTTCCGCGAACATTGCTGTAGAGTTAGAGAAGAGCGAGGAGAGCTCCTCTGAAAAGGCTTCTGACAAAGACACAGATAAAAAAGAAAAAGAGCAGGAAAAAGACGATGACGAGGAGCAGACAACAAGTAAAAAGTATCAGTCCAAGTCCGCTGAACCAGAGGATGAAGAGGATAATGATAAGGGTGAGGATGAAGAGGAGGAAAAGAAGGATGAGGATAAGCACTACTTGTCCTCATCGGAGAAATATAAAGTATATATTGATGCACCGGATGGCGTGGAGGCATATCTGGACGGCAGTTATGTAGGCGTCACGCCTGTCAGTTTCAACAAAGATCCGGGTTCCCACGTAGTGACGCTCAGGAAGTCCGGCTATCAGACAAGGAGCTATACTTTGCAGATTGACGAGGAGGAGAAAGACGTAAATTATTCATTTACAGACCTTATCAAATTAGAAGAATAGAAAAAATTTTGACAAAATAGCCAAAACGAATTGAAATCAGCAAATTTTAGGCATTTTTCCTTGACAAAGCAAGGCTTTTCGCCTATAAATAAATATAGGCGTCAAAAGGGCGCAGAGGATATTTATCTACAGAAATTTATAGGAGGAGTTCACAATGAACAAAACAGAATTAGTTGCCGCTATGGCTGAGCATGCAGACATGACAAAGAAGGATGCTGAGAGAGCGCTTACAGCATTCACAGAGGTTGTTGCAAAGGAGTTAAAGAAGGGCGAGAAGATTCAGTTAGTAGGCTTTGGTACATTTGAAGTATCTGAGAGAGCAGCCAGAGAAGGCAGAAATCCTCAGACAGGCGAGACGATGAAGATCGAGGCTTCCAAGGCGCCTAAGTTTAAACCGGGCAAGGCGTTGAAGGACGAGGTAAACAGATAAGATTGTTTGGACAACCGATGAGAGTGATTTCATCGGTTGTTATGCTTTCAGGAATGGAGGATTACTATGAGACTGGACAAGTTTTTGAAAGTGTCGCGCATCATCAAGCGCCGGACTGTGGCGAACGAGGCGTGTGATGCAGGGCGCGTTCTCATCAATGACAAGCCTGCGAAGGCTTCCGCCAATGTCAAGGTGGGGGATATCCTGACGATTCAGTTTGGCAGCAAGGAGACAAAAGTGGAGATCCTCGATGTGCAGGAGACGGTCAAAAAGGATGATGCAAAGGAGCTGTTCCGATACATATAAGCGCCATCCCGCCCATATAATATAGGGAGTACTCGTATGGGAGAAGGCATATTGACGATGGAAAGCAAGCACAAGTTCAGTATGGAGCAGCGGCGGGACTGCAAGGTCACAGGGGTGGTTGAGGTTCATTCTTTTGATGAAAATAATATTCTGATGGAGACGGTGGATGGGATGCTCGCCATCAAGGGCAGCGGTCTGCATGTAGGGCGGCTGGATTTGGAGAAGGGAGAGGCGGATGTGGACGGGAAGGTGGATTCCCTGTCTTACGCTGACAAGAATACACTGGCGAAAAAAGGAGAAGGGCTGCTTACACGCCTGTTTGGCTGATGAGTAGGGAGATTGTTAGGGAGTGGCATTTCTGGCTGGCATCGATTATGACGGGCGTCTTTATGGCGTTTGTATATGATCTGATTCGTCTGATTCGGCGTCTTGTCAGACATGCACGCATCATCGTGGATCTTGAGGATATTCTGTACTGGACAGCCTGCTTTGGGCTGAGCTTCACGCTGCTCTATTATGGGAATAATGGTGTGATCCGCTTTGCGGCAGTGCTGGGCGCAGCAGTGGGGATGTTCTTTTATGCACTGACCATTGGTCGTTTTTTTGTAAAATGGTGCTATTTTGTGATTGATAAGACCATCGGACGGCTGTTTCGGTTCGTCAAGCACTTTTTTGTCGGCAGATTTCACAAATTATTCACCAAAATTCGGTTGACGTGTGCAGAAAATCGTCATAAAATGAAAATGTATTTACAAAAAAAGGCAAAAGGTGGAAAGGAGGAAACAAAACATGGCAAAAAGCGTAAAAAGAAAAGGAAGCACCAAAAAAGCAAAAAGACCAAAGAGAAAAACGCCGCAGTTCCTCCGAGCCAAGAATGAAAACCGCCTTGGAATGGCGGCTGCGATGCTTGCGATCATGATCATGACGGGCGTTGTCGGCGTAAACTCCATTTCCCTGATTCAGAAGGAAAAGGTATACGCCGCAAGGGAGCGGGAGCTTTTGCAGCAGATCACCGTGGAGGAGGAGCGCACAAAGGAGCTTGAAGAGTTTGCCACGTACACCAAGACAAAGAAATATGCGGAAGAAGTAGCGAAGGATAAACTGGGGCTTGTGTATGAGAATGAGATCATATTTCAGGAAATTGACTGAGAGGATGCACCGTTATTTGGCAGGACCTGATAGCGGTGTATTTTTGCAGGGCGCGATTATTGTCAATAAAAAAATAAAAAAACATGCACAGGTTTGACAAAAAATGATTGTCCGGCACTTTATACTATGAATAAACCCTTATGCGGGGTTGTCATAGCGAATTAGAGGGGGAACCAGATCATGTTGAAGGTAAGAACATCCAGAGCTTCAAAAGAGGCAGAAAATAAAGCGGGCGTTGTGGAAGGATATTTGTTTAATGGCTACAGCAAGAGGAAGCTATACTGTCTGTCAGAGACGTATGAGGAGCTTGCACGACTTTATCGTGATATACCGCAGGCGGAAAAGATTTGTGCCGACAGAAGGGACATGCTCTACAGACAGCAGATTCGGGAGACGAAAGAAGTCTTTGCAAACCATCTCGACGAGATCTCGAGCGCTTTTGCAGACGTGGCGGACACTGTCGTGCATGTGAGTATGCCTGTAGAACACAAGCGAAAAGCGCTGATACACTTTCTGAAAAGACAGGGAATTGTGGTCAGGGAACTGATTTATATAGAAGGCGGTGCGCCGGGGAGCTGCGAGGTCTCCAAGGATGGGCGCTGTGGCAACAAGATCAGCATCGAGGCGCGTGCAGTCGGCAGACACACCATTTCTGCGAGTGTGCTGGGAGAGCTGCTGTCCGCTTTTTTTGACAGAAAGCTGGTTCCATCCGGTGAGAGCGCACTGGCGGTCGGCAGAGGATACAATACATTTATTTTCGAGGACGAGCCGCGCTACACGGTATTGAGCGCCATATCGAGGGCAGTCCGGGAGGATGAAAAAGTTTCAGGGGACAATTTCTCCTTGGAGGAATATAATCAAAGTCAGATTATTATGATGCTTGCAGACGGCATGGGAAGCGGTGAGCAGGCGTGCAGGGACAGTCAGGCGGTCATCGAGTTTATGGAGCGTTTTCTGGAGGCAGGATTTCGCAAGGAGAAGGCGTTTACTATGGTCAACGGGGCGATCGCGGCACAGAACGGATGCTGCAATCTCACGACGCTTGACGTCTGTGCGATCAATCTGCTGACTGGCGAGGCGGAGTTTGTCAAGGCGGGGGCTGCGGCGAGCTATATCAAGCGCGGCAACTGGGTGGATGAGGTTTCAGCCGATACGCTTCCGCTCGGAAGTATGGATGAGCTTAGCCCGATTACGCAGAGTGTGAAACTCTCGGATGCGGATATGCTCATCATGGTGTCTGACGGAATCTCAGATGCGATCGAGAGTGAGGCGGATGGCAGGCTGCGGGATCTCATTGCCAGAAGCCAGATCTTGAATCCCAAAGAGATGGCGGATTATCTTCTCCGCTATGCAATCAACAGTCAGGGCGGCCGTATCCGGGATGATATGACGGTCCTTACGTGCTGTGTCAAGCGGCGCACAGAGGCATGATTCTGATGTATATAGCAGAGGTATACAAATGATTGGCAAAGTATTGCAGTATGTAAAGGAATACCGGATGATCGAGGAGGGGGACTGCATCGTGGCAGGCGTTTCTGGCGGTGCAGATTCAGTCTGCCTGCTGTTGATGCTCCTTGAGATCGAAAAAATAATCCCAATAGAGATCAAGGTCGTCCACATCAACCATCTCATCCGCCCAGACGCTGCAAAGGATGCGGCGTATGTCAGACAGCTGTGTGTGAAGTACGGTCTTTCTTTCACACTGGTGGAGGAGGATGTGGCGGCGCTGGCGTGCAAAAGCCGTATCTCCACGGAGGAGGCAGGCAGACAGGTGCGCTATGAGGCGTTTGAGCGTGTGCTTGGCGCCCAAAGAGGCAAAATTGCCGTCGCGCACAACAAAAATGACAGCTGCGAGACAGTTTTATTTCATTTGTTTAGAGGAACATCCATTCGGGGGCTCACAGGGATTCATCCAGTGCGTGGGCAGATCATTCGACCGCTGCTATGTCTTTCCCGACAAGAAATTGAGCTTTTTTTGCAGGAAAGAACGATGTCATATTGTATAGACAGCACGAATTTGGAGGATACTTATTCAAGGAATGTCATTCGCCATCATATACTGGATACGGCAGTGCGTGAAATCAGCCCTGCGGCAGTGGCGCACATCAGCAGTGCGAGTGAACGAATGCGTGAAGCATATGAACTGATTGCAGATATGACAGAGCAAGGGATTCGAACCTGTGTCAGAGAGAGACAGGGTGTTTTTTCGATTGACAGACAAAAATTCCTGCGGCTGCACAAGACAGTACAGGGGTATGTGGTGATGGAGGTGCTCGCGCAGGCTGGCGGCAGCAGAAAAGATTTGGAGACAGTCCATATCCGTCAGGTGCAGCGGCTGCTCGACAGCCAGTGCAGCAGAGAGATTTGCCTTCCGCATGGACTGCGGGCAAGGCGGGATTACACAGGCATTTCCATCTATAAGGAAGAAAACGGTCAAAGGCAGGAGACTGTATTGCCGGAATGTACCGTTTCAGAGGAGGACCGCACACGGCTTGAGGCGGGGGAGGGACTTGAATTTTTGCTTGGAAACAATCAGAAGCTGCGGGCAGCAGTTCTTTCTCTGGAAAAGAATGCCTTCGATTTTAAAAATATTCCAGAAAATAAGTATACGAAATGGATTGATTATGATAAAATAAGAGATAGTATTGTCATAAGAACCCGCAAACCGGGAGATTATCTGACAGTAAATAACATGAATCAGAAAAAGACCTTGAAGGCGTATCTCATTGACCGCAAAATACCGCAGTCAGAGCGTGAGCGGCTTTTTCTTGTGGCGGATGCGAACCATGTGATCTGGCTCGTCGGGGAGCGCATCAGCAATTATTACAAGGTCAGTGAACATACGAAAAGGATACTGTGCTTGGATTTTGAACAAATGCGTGTATGAGCAGGTGTCGATCAAACAAAGGAGGACCCAGATATGGCTGAGAGGATCAAAGTCTTGTTGTCAGAGGAAGAGGTGGATGCCAGAATCAAGGCAATCGGCGAGGAGATAAGCCGAGATTATGCAGGCAGACAGGTACATTTGGTATGTGTGCTCAAGGGGGGCAGCTTTTTTATGTGCGAGCTTGCCAAGCGCATCACAGTGCCGGTGTCGCTGGATTTTATGTCTGTGTCAAGCTATGGCAGCAACACAAAATCGAGCGGCGTTGTCAGGATTGTGAAGGACCTCGACGAGCCGTTAAAGGACAAGGACGTGATTGTCGTGGAGGATATTGTAGATTCCGGCAGGACGCTGAGTTATCTGCTGGACCTTCTGGGGCAGCGCGGACCAAAGAGCATGAGGCTGTGCACACTGCTCGACAAGCCGGAGCGCCGTGTTGTGGATGTGAAGGTGGACTACACAGGTTTCGAGATACCTGACGAATTTGTGGTAGGATATGGTCTTGACTATGACCAGCGTTACAGGAACCTTCCGTATATCGGAGTGGTTGAGCTTGACGGAGAATAGGCGGGGACAGGACCGGGAGGAGACAGAAATTGGGAAAAGGTGCAAAAGGAATTAATTTAACATTTATATTCATATTAATTTTGGTGCTGGTCTTGATCTGGGCGAGCACAAACAGCGGCAGCAGCGGTTCCTACACGATGGGACAGTTTGTCTCTGAGATGGAGGAGGGGCTGGTTGTGGATGTGGAGATTCATCCGAATGTGCAGGTGCCAACGGGAATGCTGCGCATTACATTGAGGGACAATCAGCAGCGAAATCTCTACGTGTCGGATGTAGTGGATGTGCAGGAGCTGGTTAAAAGCTATAACATAGAACCGATTGTGAAGGATGTGCCGCAGGAGAATTGGTTTATCACAGAGCTGCTACCACTGCTGATGCTTCTGGTGGTTGTGGTGTTTATGTTCAGCATGATGAATGCACAGAATGCTGGCAACAGCGGCGGCAAGATGATGAATTTCGGCAAGAGCAGGGCTCGCCTCATGACAGGCGGGGAGGTCACACTCAAAGATGTGGCTGGTCTGAAGGAGGAGAAAGAGGACTTAGAGGAAATCGTGGATTTCCTGAAGGACCCTGCAAAATATACGAAGGTCGGTGCGAGAATTCCCAAGGGCGTGCTCTTGGAGGGAGCGCCGGGTACAGGTAAGACATTGTTGGCAAAGGCAATCGCGGGCGAGGCGAACGTGCCGTTTTTCTCCATATCAGGTTCGGATTTTGTGGAGATGTTTGTCGGTGTCGGCGCGTCGAGAGTGCGTGATCTGTTTGCGGAGGCGAAGAAGAATGCACCGTGTATTGTGTTTATCGACGAGATTGACGCAGTGGCGAGACGACGCGGGACTGGTATGGGCGGAGGTCATGATGAGCGCGAGCAGACACTGAACCAAATGCTGGTCGAGATGGACGGATTTGGCACAAACGAGGGCATTATCGTGATGGCTGCGACAAATCGTGTTGATATTTTAGACCCGGCTATTCTTCGTCCGGGACGCTTCGACAGAAAGATTACAGTTTCACCGCCAGATGTGGGCGGCAGAGAGGAAATCCTGAATGTGCACGCAAAGAACAAGCCGCTCTCCGAGGACGTGGACTTAAAGCAGGTAGCGCAGACGACAGCGGGCTTTACAGGGGCAGACCTGGAGAATCTATTGAATGAGTCGGCAATCCTTGCGGCAAAGGAAAACCGCGCATTTATTAAACAAGGGGACATCAAGCAGGCATTTATCAAAGTAGGTATCGGTTCGGAGAAGAAGAGCCGTATTATTTCAGAGAAAGAAAAGAAGATCACTGCCTACCATGAGGCAGGGCATGCGATTTTGTTCCATGTGCTCCCCGATGTCGGACCAGTATATACGGTGTCCATCATACCGACGGGACTTGGCGCGGCGGGCTATACGATGCCCCTTCCTGAGAGGGACGAGATGTTTAACACCAAGGGCAGGATGCTGCAGGATATCATGGTTTCTCTTGGAGGGCGCATCGCGGAGGAGATTATTTTCGATGATGTGACGACAGGGGCGTCAAGTGACATCAAGAAGGCGACCAAGGTCGCGCGGGCAATGGTCACGAAATTCGGTTTTTCAGAAAATATCGGCGTCATAAACTATGATGAGGATGACAACGAGGTGTTTATCGGTCGTGATTTGGCACACACAAGAAGTCATTCAGAGGCAGTGGCGAGCGAGATTGACGTTGAGGTCAAGGCGATCGTGGACGACTGCTATAAGAAGGCGAAGGATATTATCATGAAACATGAGCAGGTGCTTCATGCCTGCGCAGATCTTCTGCTGGAAAAGGAGAAGATTGGCAGGGAAGAGTTTGAGGCGCTGTTTTGTTAAGGAGCGGGGGAATGGTTCCCCCGCTTTTTTTCAATATATAAGCAAAAGCTTATAAAAATACAAGAAAATACTTGAAAAAAGGATTGCATTACCTGGATAAAAGTGGTAATATCATAAACATAAAGGGCAAACATTTAGTGATAAATGGACGCAAAGCATGAAGTCATAGAGAGAAAATCTTATAAGAAATTCGTATAAACAT
>CAMWJQ010000135.1 GCA_947174615.1 uncultured Lachnospiraceae bacterium | reverse complement strand
GGGAACTGTCCTCCCAGTTGTCGCTTGTCACGGACAGTACGGATTACGGACAATTGGAAAAATGCTACAGCATATGGATTTGTCTGGACGATATCCCAAAGGGAGAGCAGAACAGCGTATCTTTTTATGAGATGACGAACACGAAAAACATCGGGAACTGCATCACGAAAAAAGAAGATTACGATTTGTTGACATTGGTCATTATCAGACTGGGCAAAAAGGAGTATAATGGAGAAGAGAAAGACGAAGGTTACGATCTTCTGCGTTTTCTGAACACGATCATGTATCCGCATGAAGAAGATTTTATGGAGATCGTATCGGATTACATTGACTTTTCACAGAACAGCGAACTGAGTGAGGAGGTGAAGAAAGTGATGGGTATCGGACAGATCATGCTGGAAACAGGAATTGAACAGGGAATTGAACAAGGAATTGAACAAGGAATCGAAGTATTCATTTTAGATAACGAGGAGGAGGGAATACCGAGAGAACGTGTTGTTGAAAAACTGCAAAGGAGATTCAGGCTTACAGAGGACAGGGCAGTGCATTATTATGACAGGTTTGCTTCCACAGGCAAACTTACTTTGTGAAAATGTATAAAAAAGAAATCCTGATATGAGACTGAAATATCAGGATTTTTTATATACAAACCCGGCAGAAAAAATATGCCGCTAAGGCGGCACATAATTCACGCGGCGAGCAGAGAAAAGCGTATTCCCCTGCCTGATCACACAGTAAAATTCAAGGAGAAACTGATTATCTTAAAGAAGGCGGAAAAGCATAAGCTTTTGATTATGCAAGGATGCAGTCAAAACAGTTTTTTTCCTCTGCGGTCATCAGTATTATTTTGGATCGGAGCACAATACAGGATGGCAGGGAATAACTGGTACTGAAATTTTTTAGTATTGTTTCTGTTTTATCAGACAAAGTAAAAGTAGCAGCTTGAAAACCACGCATAATATTTCCTCTAATTTAAACCAATTCTTGTTAAGATATTATTGCACATTCTGTAAAAAAATGGAAGAATAAAGTATATGGTTATCAAAGAAATACTGTACTAGACTATAGTATTGTACTATATTTTGCGGAATACTGAACATGGAGAGAATCGAAATGATACATATAGCGATTTGCGACGATGAGAAAGATTTTGTCGCACACCTGACAAGTCTATTAAATCAATACGCCGCTGAAACCGGCGAAGAAATAAAGGTAACTGTTTATTACGACGGCATGGAGCTGATTGAAAAGTACGATACCACCATTGATCTGATTTTCCTTGACATTCAAATGCGGCTGGTGAATGGCTTGCGGGCCGCCGAGCGCGTCCGCCAGATAGATGAAAAGGTCGGCATTATTTTTTTGACTACCCTCACACAATACGGTTTAGAGGGATATAAATATCAGGCCACCAATTACATCATTAAGCCGATGAAGTATGTCCGACTAAAAGCGGAACTGGATCAGTGGTTGAAAAAGCATCGGAAAGACGATAGCCCCGCTATGGTGATTACCAACGATACAGGGAGATATAAGGTGTTTCTGAAATCTCTCCGCTATGTAGAAACCTTTAACCGCAATTTGCTCCTACATACAGAGCAGGAAAATATTATCTGCTACAAGAGCATGAAAGAGATGGAACAAGAACTACAGGGCAAAGGTTTTATTCGCTGCCACACCAGCTACATTGTAAATTTATTTTATGTAAAAGGTGTGAATAAGCTGGAAATTGAATTGATTACTGGTGAGATTATTCCCATTAGCCAGCCCAAAAGAAAATCATTTATGGAGAGACTTGCAGAATACTGGGGGGATTTTATATGATACGGTTTTTAGAGGTTTTTTCTTTTTTGCTTGCCTGGGGATATACTTTTGTCTTTTTCTGGATTATCAAAACTTTTCTCCCCCTCAGGAGAAATTGCTTTGTCAAAATAGCGGCGTTTCTTGTGTGCGGCTATCTGACCGATTCCATCATTTATTCTAATGACTTAGGCAGTCTTTTGGGTACGATGGTGCTGTTTTTTGCCTATGTCCTTATTTTTTATCGCGGCACACTGATGGAGAAAGTATCTGTTTTGCTGGTATTCTACCCTGCTTTGATTGCAATTAACTATCTGATGCTCGATATTGGTGGACGGCTGTTTTTTACTACAACACATGCAGCCTATGAAGAAATGACCCAATCTCCAGAACTCATGTTAATCAGCACAACAATTCATACCGTTTCATTGCTATTACGGCTATTGTTTTGGATAGGCGCCTGGTTGGTTTTAAGAAAGTTTTTGTCAAAGATTACGTCACGTCTGAATACGCAGATGTGGCTGATTGTTGATATGCTGATGCTGGCATCCTTTGTGGCAATCTTTACAATTATCTATTTTATGCCGGAAGATACCGCCATCGTATATCCAATTTGCGGAGCGTCTATTTTTTCCAGCTTCGGATGTATGTATCTGGCATCTTATATCTGTGAAGCAATGCAGACCGCTTATCATGCGCAGGAATTGGAAATGCAGCGTAACTATTATAAAGACCGAATACGGGATGAAGAACGGGTACGCAGCGTTTACCATGATATGAAAAACCACCTGTTATTGCTGCAGTCACAGGCTGGAAACGGTCAGGAGGTTCAAAATTCTATTCAGGAGTTAAAAGATCAAATTCAGGAATATGAAAATTACCACCATACAGGAAATGAATTTCTGGATATTATCATCCGAGATAAGGCAAAAGCTGCGCAGGAAAGAAAAATAGATTTCAGTGCGGTTATATCTTTTGAAGCAGGTTCCTTTATAGAACCGCTGGATATAAGCACAA
Organism: uncultured Lachnospiraceae bacterium; assembly: GCA_947174615.1. GTDB lineage: Bacteria > Bacillota > Clostridia > Lachnospirales > Lachnospiraceae > COE1. The sequence goes on along the minus strand of CAMWJQ010000135.1, from coordinate 6,272 downwards.
TCTTTGGAAATGCGCTTGACAATGCGATTGAAGCCAGCGAAAAGCTGTCAGAAGATATGCGGCTGATAACAGTAAGAGCAAATCGTGTTCGGAATATGTTGGTAATCATCGTAGAAAATAATACCGCAGCTACTTCGCCTGAAACAAAAGGTACGACAAAAAAGGATACATTTGCTCATGGATTTGGACTTCCCAACCTTAAAAATGCGGTTGAAAAGTATGATGGACAATGTAACACAAAGTTAGAAAATGGGATGTTTACACTCAAAGTTGTTATTCCAATTCCTTGATATAACATGGTTAGATTTTGAGGCGCTGCTATGTAAAGGCAGCGCCTTTTTCTGCGCTTTATTAGATTTTACGTTTTGGATATTAGTTTTTGCGTTCTCCGTTGCAGCTTCTTTTAGAACCGTTATAATGAGCTTAGTTCCAGCAGGAACGAAAAGCAAAGAAGCGGAGGAAAACACTATGAGCATTTTAAGCACCACTCATTTGACAAAACAATACGGTCAAGAACCGAATATCGTAAGAGCTTTGGACGATGTGAGCATTTCCATTGAGCAAGGGGAATTTGTTGCTATCATCGGCACATCCGGCAGCGGCAAGTCAACCCTGCTGAATATGTTGGGGGGCTTAGACCGTCCTGATTCCGGCAGCGTAAGGGTGGACAAATTCGAGCTGGGCAAGCTGAAAGACGAGGATTTGACGGTGTTCCGCCGCCAGCGTATCGGCTTTATCTTCCAGAACTACAATCTGGTTCCTATCCTGAACGTGTATGAGAACATTGTTATGCCCATTCAACTTGACGGAAAGAAGCCCGATCAGAAGTTTATTCAGGAGGTAGTTGCCCTGCTGGGGCTGGAAAAGAAACTCTACAATATGCCCAACACGCTTTCCGGCGGTCAACAGCAGCGTGTGGCGATTGCCAGAGCTTTAGCCAGCAGACCCGCTATCATCCTTGCCGACGAACCTACCGGCAATCTGGACAGCAAGACCAGTGATGAAGTGATTGAGCTTTTGAAAGTCACCAGTAAGAAATTTCATCAGACCATTGTAATGATTACCCATAACCCTGAAATTGCGATACAGGCAGACCGCACCATCCGTATTGAAGATGGCCGGATTGCAGAGTAAGGCGGTGATACCATGAAAGGACAGAAATCAATTATACGCACATTGATGGACCGAAGTTTCAGGGCGAACAAAACACGGAATTTGATTGCCGCTTTTGCCATCGTTCTGACTACAGTTATGTTTACCTCTCTGTTTGTCCTGTCACAGAGCATGGTACAAAATTTGCAGGATATGAATTTCCAGCAAGCCGGATATAACACCCATTTAAGCTCCGGCACCATGACCAATGGAGAAGCAGAAAAGATCACCGCCCACGAGGCTGTCAGGGACTTTGGGAAAAGCATCGTCATGGGAATTGCCGAAAACGAGGAATTGACCGGGCGGCAGGTAGAAATCCGCTATGCCGATGAAAACTATGCCCGGTCAAGTTTTTCCTATCCAGATGTGGGAACCATGCCGGTAAAGGAAAACGAAATTGCCTTAGATACGATCACCCTTGATAAAATGGGCTTGCCCCATGAAACGGGGCAGGAAATTATCCTGCGGTGGCGCAAGGATCTGAATAGTGGGGAATATACCATCAGTCATTTTATCCTTTCCGGCTATTGGGAGGGAAATTCCGCTGCTATGGCAAGTATGGCATGGGTATCCGAAGCCTTTGTCCAGACGGAATGTGCGGGCATTGAACAGAAAGCACAGTTGGCAAACGGACAGGTTTTGGGAACCGTCATGCTCCACATCAATCTTTACAGCGATAATCATTTAGAGCAGACAGCGGATCAGATTTTAACAGATACCGGCTTGACTGATGTATCTCTTTCTGCAAATATGGTCTATGACTCCACCATGAACCAGAACATCATTCGTGAAGTGCTTCCTATGGCAATTTGCATGATATTGGTCTTTACCAGCGGGTATCTGATTATCTATAACATTTTCCAGATTTCCGTTGCCGGTGACATCCGTTTTTACGGCAGGCTGAAAACTTTGGGCGCATCCAAAAAGCAGATCAAGAAAATGATTTATGGGCAAGCGAACCGCCTGTCGCTGATCGGTATTTCCGTTGGGCTTTTGTTCGGCTATCTTTTAGGCTCGGTTTTAGTGCCGGTAATGATTACCGGAACAATCGGAAAAGCAAAAACGGCGGTCAATCCCTATATCTTCGCAGGATCTGCACTGTTCGCCTATTTGACGGTATTGATTTCCTGTATGAAACCTGCCAAAATTGCCGGAAAAGTTTCCCCTATGGAAGCATTGCGCTATACGGACACGGGAACCAGCAGCAAACGGAAAATCAAAAAAAGCACAGTCGGCGCAAGTATTCCTAAAATGGCGCTGGCAAATTTAGGGCGCAATAAGAAGCGTACAATCACAGTAATCTGTTCCCTGACACTGGGGCTTGTACTGCTCGCCTGTATCTATGCGAAAAATGTCAGCTTTGATATTGATAAATACATGAGCCAAACGGTAATCAGCGATTTTGAGGTAAAGGACAGTTCGATTTCTTCTGCCTTTGGAACCTACAATCCGTATGGAACAACGATTTCCCCGGAGTTGCTAGAGAAAATTGGGGGGTTGAATGGGCTGGAAGCCACCGGGCATTTGTATTCGCAGGTATTTATCCATGAAATCGGGGCATCTGCCCTTGCAAATATCCAGACCTATTATAATGCCGATGAAAGGCTTCCCTATATCGAAGCAACTGACGCCGGTCTGGCAGAAGCCTATCACGATATGATAGACAGCGGGGAATGTACTTCCGTCCTGTACGGCGTTGACGGTCTGATACTGGATACATTTACACAAGAAAGCCGAATATTGGACGGTGCCTTTGATAAGGAAAAATTCTTATCTGGGGTCTATGTGGTTATGGAAGCCGCTACCGGCGCAGAGGACGGCGAAAAAGAAACACAGCCGACCTATTCTGTCGGTGATATAGTAGAGCTGAACGGACAGCAATATGAGGTTATGGCGATTGTAGCCGATATACATACCATTACCGAGGGAGTAAACAGTGATGTGGCGGATTTCCTGTCTTTCTATCTCCCGGCAGATACTTTCCGGACCATGTACCCAGACAATACCCTGCGAAAAATTTTCTTTGATGTAGCCGGGGAATACCAGCCGCAGGCGGAAGAACTGCTGACCGACTACCAAAGCAATGCAGACAAAAGCCTGAATTTCACCTCAAAATCCACGTTGATTGAACATTATCAGGAGCAGACACGGGCAAATACCGTGATGGGTTTTGCTATCAGCCTTATCATTGCTTTTGTCGGTATTTTGAATTTCATCAATTCAATGGTAACGGCGATTGTGTCCCGCCAAAAAGAGTTTGCCATGATACAGAGTATCGGCATGACAAAGCGGCAGCTTCGCAGGATGTTGGTTGATGAGGGATTGTATTATGCCGGAAGTACCCTGCTGATTTCCTACATTCTGGGAGCCTTATCCGTGTCCGTTGGCGTCCGTATGATGGTATCCGGCGACTGGACAGCAACTTTCCATTTTACGCTCCTGCCGCTGGTAATCTGTACGCCGATCCTGATTGTTTTTGCAATCCTGATTCCATACCTTTGCTTTAAGAATCTGGAAAAGCAGAGCATCGTGGAGCGGCTACGGGCTACGGACTAATCATTCTCCACATTGATTTTACTGCCATTGTTACACTGGCGCTGGGGATCAGGCATAGCCGGATCACATGGAGCATCATGACTGTCTGGACAATGGCTGCCAGGATCATAGGGGGGTATGTTATTGTTTATAGGACTGTTCAGGTTGGAGGCGAGTTTTTGCTTCTTTTCCATTCAAGATACTTCGCTTACCAATGTGTACAAAGAAAAGTATCGGCAGACTGCCGCACAATAAAAGGGGCATCGTGATGAAGTGAGAGCTCCTAAACGATACACCTTTTAAATATCGAATTTAGAGGGTTTGCGTGCTTTTAAATTCATTTTATTGAGGGATTTCAAGAGGGAGAACGATATATTGACTTTATCAGCAAATTCGAAATGCTTGAAGTGATTGAAAACGAGATTGATTTATGTATAAAGCTTGGTAAAACAGACTTAGCTGCGTTGCTGCAAGTTGAGAAGGAAAAAATAATGGAAAAATAATGGAAAACTGTAAAGAAAGAACCTTTGCAATTCCGCCATTTTATATTATAATGAAACACAAGTGATAGCGATAGAACCCTTTGAGCAATGGTTCGGTCATGGACTGAATATTATCAAGGTATACGGGATACGAACCTTTTGGGATTTACAGCAGAATCAGGCTATAGAGCAGAGTATAGACTGGCAGGAGAAGAGGATTCAGATTGAAATAAGAGTATCTGAGATGGAAGCATTTCGCGCAATCGCGTTTTTTCATCATGTGCTATTAAAAAGTAGGAGGAGAGGAACACAATGGATATCAGGATAAATGACAGTGATAAAATTACAATGACACATACGGGGCTGCTTCCGGGTAAGACAGGGAAAGTGATTCATGTCTGCTTTGAGAGAATGACAGACTGCAGGGATGATTATGCAGAGATTGTGCTGCCAAGCAGAAATGTAGTCAGTTCAAGGGGGTTTGACGAAGGGGAAATCGCACAGCTTCAGTTATATCTGAAGGATCAGGAAAAAAATATCATTAAAAATGCAAAGCAGATAAATCATGACTTGATTTTTAAGTTGTAAGGAAGTTATCACTCAAATGAAAAGATGGATGCAGAATACCCATATCGTGTTGATTTTAGTTTGTATATTTCTGTTAATAGTACTTTTAAGTGTCAATATGTGCTACTTTGACAGACAATTGTCCCAAAATGACAGCACAAGACAGGAACAAAATGAAGTTATTGGACTTTCCGGACAGCTTGTCAAAACATCCAGCAACCTGTCATATTATATGCGAAATTATGTCACGGCAGGAAATCTTGAGTGTTTGAGTGCTTATTGGAATCTGGAGAAAGGACCGGATGGCAGACAGGCTGTCTTAAAGTCCATGGCAGCCTATGAACACTCAAGGAGTGAGAGGGAAAAAGGTGCGCTGCTCAGAGAGGACTGCGAAAAGCTTCAGGAATATGAGATGTTTTTTCTGCAGTTTGCATTAAAACGATTTCAGGTAGATGCAGAATCCTACGAAGGGATTCAGCCTTTGAAATCATATATTATTGACACGCAAAATTATATTTTAACGGATACTGAGTTGAATTCAGGGCAGGATGGACTTCATAATAATGACGGATTGATCAAAAACTATCATGAAATAACAGATGAGGTTGTAAAAGAGTTATGGGAATTATCAATGCTCGCAGAAGATGGGATTGATGAGCTCGACAGGCAGAGCGAGAGGATAAAGAGACAGATTTTTATGATTCAGACAGTGTCTTTGGTGCTGGCGTCAATCTGCGTATTTCTCTTGACAGTTACGAAAATTCGCTCAAGAACCTCTGCTGTCTCTGGCAATATCGGAGAGGGGATTCATTCGCACCGTAAACAGCAGCAGCGTGATGAAATGCTTATGTATTTCAGCCGTGCGTATTTTGAGGTGTATGTGGTTGATCTGAGCCAGGGATCTTACGAGATTATTCGCTCTACTGAGCAGTATGGAAACTATATCAGAAATCTCACCGGCGATTTTGCGCAACTGATGGAAATGGCAGTTGTGTCATGGACAAAGCCTCCATATAGAGAGATTTTTAGCCAGCTTCTCAATACAGAGGAGATTAAAAGGCGTTTTGCGTCGGGAGAAAAGAAAATAGAATTTGTCTATGAGTCTTATGATGACAAGTGGAAGAGACTTGAATGCTTTCCAGTACCAGAATATGGAACAGGAAATGAAAAAATGATCTTTGCACTTAGAGATTACAACGAGGAAATGCAGATCAGGACAAATGAGGTACTTGCATCGGAGGCGATGAACCATATTTATACATTGGTTGCAATTCGTGATATCGAGGCGGATCGGTATGAATGCCTGCACCGCCGGCTGGAGAGGATTCTGGATTTTCCGGAAAAAGGAATCTATGCAGATTTGATAAACGCGATATTGGGGAGTATTCATGAGCAGGACATAGAAAAATTTCATACAGAACTGTCAGATGAGCGCTTTGAACGTGATGGGAGGGCAGAGTGCGAGTATCGAATCAGGGATAAGCAGGGAGCGTATCATTATTATCGCCAGTATCTGTCTATTATAGACATCTCCGA
>CAMWJQ010000134.1 GCA_947174615.1 uncultured Lachnospiraceae bacterium | reverse complement strand
GTCCCAAGGAGACACAGGAGGGAACAGAGATTCCGGTGATCTCGTTTGATTTTACTGAAAATACAGAGGAAGCCGGGATTGAAAATTCTGCGAATGAAGAATCTGTGATGAAGGAATCTGTGGGTGAGGATCTGGATCTGGCGTCAGGTGTGGGAGAAGTTTTCGAGAATATTGAGGACAATAGCGAGATACAGGAAACACAGGAGGCACTGGGGCGCTCAGCAGGCGCAGGCAAAGTATTTGAACAGGTTGAAGACGAGCTTGACGAGCGGGAGGTGCAGGCTCAAAATATAGAATCTGAGAAGGATGTTCATGAAGAAGCTGAGCCAGAGACACATTGGGGATATAACAATCTGGGTATCGCGCATGTGGACAATCACCTGAATATCAGAGAGGAACCGAATGAGAACGGGAAGTTGATTGGAAAGTTGTCAAAAGATGCGGCATGTGAGGTTCTTGAAATTGATGAGAATGGCTGGGCACATATCAAATCAGGAAAAGTGGAAGGATATTGCAGTACAGAGTACCTGTATCTTGGTGAGGATGCGGTTGCAAGAGGGCGTGAGGTGGCTTCTATGATTGCTATCGTTAATACACAGACCCTCAAAGTAAGAGAGGAGCCAAATACAGACTCCATTGTCATCACCCTCATACCAGAGGAGGAACAGTTAGAAGTTGTTGAAATCATGGAAAATGGCTGGATAAAGTTTTTACTCGACGATGAGGAGGCATATGTTTCTGGTGAATATGTTGATGTGGAGGAACGACTTGAGAAAGCGGTGACGCTCACTGAGCTCAAATATGGGCAAGGTGTGTCCGATGTGCGTGTGGATTTGGTACAGTATGCGAAGCAGTTTGTCGGAAATCCTTATGTATGGGGGGGAACCAGTCTGACAAACGGCGCCGATTGTTCTGGTTTTACACTAAGTATCTATAAGAAGTATGGTGTGAGTCTCCCGCATCATGCGGCATCACAGGCGCAGCTTGGAACCAAAGTGGATTACAGCGAAGCCCAGCCGGGAGATCTGGTATTCTATGCGAAGAATGGCAGAATTAATCATGTGGCAATCTACATAGGAAACGGTCAGGTAATCCATGCGTCGAGCCCCAAGACAGGCATCAAAATCTCCAGTTGGAATTACCGTACACCGGCAGGAATCAGAAGGTATTTATCAAATTAAATCCAATTCAATCCAAAGAAAAGAAGCTTGAAAAAAGCTGAAAAAAACAGTTGAAATATACATTCATGTATGTTAAACTGTTTTTTATCAGTGGGCTTTTTTGTTTGAGAGGCTTACAGGTCATTGATAAGGAGGTGTGGAGATGGCAGTGTTAAGAATCATCCTTACTATTATTTTAATACTCGTCTCGATTGCATTTACAGTGATTGTGCTGATGCAGGAAGGCAAATCAGCAGGACTCGGTGCGATTAGTGGAGCAGCAGAGACATATTGGGGCAAGAACAAAGGGCGTTCTATGGAGGGCGCGCTCGTCAAGTTTACGAAGATTTTAGGCGTTGTATTTATGTTGCTTGCAATTGTTTTAAATATAAATTTTTAGATCGTGATATATTTAAGATAAACCCGTGAAACACTCTTTTTATAAGGGTGTTTTTTCATAAGATTACGAACAAAAGGAGGGTTTGGAATGTCTGATAAGAGAAAAAAAGTGATACTGGATTTGATGGATGCGGAATTTTATGTGCCGATGAAAGAGAAAGAGCTTGCGGTCATGCTTCAAGTATCGAAAGAGGACAGGGGTGAGCTAAATCGAATTTTAAATGAATTGCTGGCAGAGGGGAAGCTTTCGATTACCAAGAAGGGAAAGTTTATCAAGGCAAAACACTCAGACAAGGAGCTTATAGGTACTTTTATCAGCCATCCAAAAGGCTTTGGGTTTGTCGAGATTGAAGGCAGGGATGAGGATCTGTACATTCCTGAAAACTTTGTAAATGGTGCGTTTCATAAGGATACGGTCAAGGTGACTCTTTTGTCAACACAGAGCACAGGACAGGGCGGCAGGCGTCAGGAGGCGCAGGTACGGGAGATTCTTGCAAGAGGCATGAAGCAGATTGTAGGGATTTATGATAAAAATAATAAAAATTACGGCTTTGTAATCCCAGACAACACAAAGATTCATGAGGATGTTTTTGTGCCGGTGGAGCGTTCTAAGGGGGCAGTGTCAGGGCACAAGGTGGTCTGTGAAATAACGGATTACGGGAAAAATAACCGAAAACCGGAAGGAAAGATTACAGAGATTCTAGGGCATGTAAATGATCCCGGCGTGGATATTATGTCTATTGTCAAGGGCTATGAGCTCCCGACAGAATTTTCTGAGAAAATTATGCGTCAGGCAGAGCGAGTGGCGAGTGAGGTATCCGAGGCGGATATGACAGGGCGGCGAGATCTGCGGGATGTGCAGATGGTGACGATTGATGGGGAGGACGCAAAAGATCTCGACGATGCAGTCAGCTTATCAAAGGATGGTGTGCACTATCAACTGGGTGTGCATATTGCAGATGTCACGAACTATGTGCAGGAAAATTCTGCACTGGACTGGGAGGCACGGGAGCGCGGGACAAGTGTCTACTTGGTAGACAGGGTGATTCCTATGCTGCCGCACAAGCTGTCGAATGGGATTTGTTCCTTAAATGCCGGGGAAAATCGCCTGGCGCTGAGCTGTCTGATGACGATTGATGAAAAAGGCGATGTCATAAGTCATGAGATTGTCGAGTCCGTTATCAAGGTAGACAGGCGAATGTCCTACACAAGTGTCAAAAAAATATTAGAGGATCGCGACGAGGCAGAGAGACGCGAATACGAAACGCTTGTGCCGATGTTTCAGCTGATGCGGGAGCTTGCAGGAATCCTGAGGGAAAAACGCAAAAAGAGAGGTTCTATTGATTTTGATTTCCCTGAGAGTAAGATTGTTCTTGACAGACAGGGGCATCCTATTGAGATCAAACCCTATGAACGAAATGTTGCGACAAAGATTATCGAGGATTTCATGTTGATAGCCAATGAGACAGTGGCAGAGCACTTTCACTGGATGGAGCTGCCGTTTGTGTACCGCACGCATGACAATCCAGATCCGGAGAAGATTGACAAACTCAGTACCTTTATTCGTAATTTTGGCTATTCGATTAAGAGCAGACAGGAGGAAATTCATCCCAAAGAACTTCAAAAACTTTTGGCAAAGATAGAGGATACCCCAGAGGAGGCATTGATCAGCAGACTGACGCTGCGCAGTATGAAACAGGCAAAATACACTATAGATTGTACAGGGCATTTTGGACTGGCGTGTCAGTATTATTGTCATTTTACATCGCCGATCAGACGATACCCTGATTTACAGATTCACCGCATTATTAAGGAACAGCTGCGGGGACGTCTGAATGAGAAGCGCATTGACCATTACAATGAGATTTTGCCAGAGGTGGCAAAGCACTCTTCTGAGATGGAGAGGCGTGCAGATGAAGCGGAGCGCGAGACAGGCAAACTTAAGAAAGTTGAATATATGGAACGTCATATCGGTGATATTTATGAGGGCGTTATTTCCTCGATCACGGCATGGGGAGTGTATGTGGAGCTGCCCAATACCATAGAAGGCATGATTCATGTATCCATGCTGCCGGGAGATTATTTCTATTATGATGAAGAGACGTATGAGATGGTGGGGCAGGCTACAGATATTCGATACAAGCTGGGACAGACGTTGAAGATCAGAGTAAACGCGACAGACAAAATCACAAGAACGATTGATTTTGTCATTCCTCAGGAGTGGGAAATAGAGGAAATGTAGTGAAAGAAGGACACATATATGGCAAAAAATGAAACAATGAAACTAGTTGCCAACAATAAAAAGGCATATCATGATTATTTTATAGAGGAGAAGTATGAGTGTGGGATCGCACTTCATGGTACAGAAGTCAAATCTCTGCGCATGGGAAAGTGCAGCATCAAGGAAGCATTTATCCGTATCGAGAATGCGGAAGTGTTTGTGTATGGTATGCATATCTCTCCTTACGAAAAAGGAAATATTTTTAACAAAGACCCTCTGCGAGTGAAGAAACTTTTGCTGCACAAGCAGGAGATCAACAAGTTATTAGGTAAAATCAAGGAAAAGGGTTATACACTGGTACCGCTTCAGGTCTATTTTTCTAATGGCAGAGCAAAGGTGGAAATCGGGCTTGCACGCGGAAAGAAGCTCTATGATAAGCGTGAGGATATTGCAAAGAAGGACGCAAGACGTGAGACGGAGCGTGAATTTAAGGTGAAAAACCTCTATTAGGAATTTGGCAGAGAGATGCTTACTTGTTAAAATCCGCATGTGGATTGTTGAAGCACTGGGAGAATTGCGGAAGGAGGGATTTTGGGAAAAGCAGGGGAAAGGCTCCCCTGCAGATTTTTAATCCTCCCTGCTTCTTGCAGTAATGATCCATGGAGCCGGGTCGGACTTAAATGTATTGTTGCTGCGAAGTTTTGTCACAGACACCTGTATCGTCTCCACATCGGCAAGACCAAGGTCGTGCAACACATCCGGCAGGTTGGCAGCAGTCTTGAAATCCAGTGTATAGATTACGACATTGATGTTTGGATTTAATTTCAGCAGACATTCAAGTTCTTGTTCCGTACTGGCTGACGCAACCAAGAAAACGAGAGAAGGAACTGGACACTGAGACATCGTAGTTTCATCAACGTGGTCAATGATCTTGATATTGTGCAGATCAAAGTGTGACACATTGTCCTCCAAGGTAGAGCGGTCAGCTCTGCTGTACTCTACGGCAATGACAGAACCCTCCGCGGCAATCAGTGCTGCCTCAATGGCGATACTCTCTCCTCCGATGACACAGATGTCATCTTGTGGGTCAACCATCATTTTGCTCAAAATAATGGATCGGATCTCACTGCCGACATAGTTGATAGAGCCACGCTGAAGCTTTTCATTGCTCAGCCCGATGCGCGTAGAATTTCTGGCATTGGGATTCAGAATAAGCATACCAGCCGACGCATTGATGCCGCGATTGATCATATCTTTGATCTGATTATGCAGGATTTCGCCGCTGGGGTCGGAGCCTTCATTGTACCATACCTCGCACTCGCCCAGACCAGCATTCCACAGGCGGTAGAAGATGTCGTCAATACCGGCATTTGTAAATACCAGCGTTGTCTTGTGTGCCTCGACAGTGGGGATGACATTTTTGTTTTTCTTCGTGATGTCAATAATCTTGACATGCTCCAAGTCGATTGGCGTATTCTGCGAGTAGTATTGCAGCCAGCTTAAAATGATCTCATTTGTAAAAATTTGTTTTTCCATTGTGGAGCCTCCTTGTTTTATGATAGTTCATGCAGTTCATTTGCGCATTTGTTATTTTTGGAGCGTAGTATTTTTGTGTGGGGGCAGAGTATCTTATCCTTATAATAATACTATATCATATTAGACACAAAAAAACAGCTGTGTACAATAAAATTTATCCTAGTTTTTTTGCCGCAAATTTGTTACACTATAAAAAGTGTCAGAGCGCGTTTAAAAAATATTTATGCAGAAAGGACAATCATACAATGGGGAAAATTTTTAAGTTTGGGCAGGATGTGGATACAGACCAGATTATCGCGTCGCAGTATATTATCTATCCTACTATTGATGAGATGAAAGTACATACATTTGAGTCTTTGGACACGGAGTTTGCATCACAGGTGCAGCCGGGGGATTATGTTGTGGCATCGGAGAATTTTGGTTGCGGTTCATCGAGAGAGCAGGCACCGACGGTGTTAAAGGCACTGGGTGTCAAGGCGGTTGTGGCGAAGTCTTTTGCACGTATCTTTTATAGAAATGCAATCAATATCGGACTTCCAGTTATTGTCTGCAAGGAGCTGTACGACAATGTTAGCGCAGGTGATGAGATGGAGCTATTCATGCACGAGGGGGTTGTGCGCGTGAATGGTAAGGAATATGAGTGTACCAAACTTCCGGCGTATATGCAGGAGATTCTTGATCAGGGCGGACTGATTGCGTCACTTGACAGAGAATAAGAGGAGGAGATAGAGAAAATGGGAATGACAATCGCTGAAAAAATTATTGCGGCTGCGGCGTGGGAGGCGACCGTCAAACCGGGAGATATCCATACTGTAACGCTTGATCGTCTGATGAGCAATGACGGGACAACACATCTTACAATCGATATGTACAAGAAGCTTAAAAACCCGCGCATTGCGGATATCAGTAAATTAGTGTGGATCATGGATCACAATGTACCATGCGATAGTGTTAAGACAGCGGCATCGCACAAGAAGATGCGTGATTTTGCGAAGGAGCACGGCATCAAATTCTATGAGGGTGCCGGAGTATGCCATCAAGTGATGATGGAGAATCACGTCACGAGCGGCGAACTGATATTCGGAGCCGACAGTCATACGTGCGCATATGGAGCAGTTGGCGCGTTTGGCACTGGTGTGGGCTGTACGGATTATCTCTATGCGATGGTGACGGGGAAATCGTGGCTTTTGGTGCCGGAGACACTGAAATTCAATCTGACAGGAAAGTTAAAAGAAGGCGTATATGCCAGAGATTTGATCTTATCTATTATTGGGATGATAGGTGCAAACGGTGCAAATTATATGGCGATGGAGTTTGGTGGAGAGGGCTTGAATACGCTGAACATGAGTGATCGGATTTCGATCTGTAATCTCTGTGTAGAGGCGGGAGCAAAGACAGCGCTGATGGAGGTTGACGAGATTGCGTTAAGTTATCTGAAAGAACATGGCAGAGAGCCGAAACATTGTTTTAAGAGCGATGAGGACGCTCATTTTGCAAAGGTGTACGACATAGATCTGGGAACCATTAAGCCAATCGTGGCAAAACCGCATTTTGTGGACAGTGTGGTCGATGCGAAGGTGTGTGTGGGCACACATATTGACCAGGCATTTTTGGGCTCCTGCAATAATGGACGCATTGAGGACTTGCGTGTCGGGGCGGAGCTGATCAAGGGGAAAAAGGTGCATCCGCTTGTCAGATTTCTGGTTGTCCCTGCAAGTGCAGCAGTGTACAGACAGGCGTTGGAGGAGGGAATTATTGATATTTTTATGGAGGCAGGCGCGATCGTCATGAATCCAAACTGTAGTGTGTGCTGGGGAAGCTGTCAGGGCGTGATCGGTGAGGGAGAAGTGCTCATAAGTACTGGAACGCGCAATTTTAAGGGACGTGCAGGACACAAGGATTCGTTTGTGTATCTGGCATCTGCGGCGACAGTGACGGCATCCGCGATAAAGGGTGAGATCACGACAGCGGATTTGTTGACTGTGTGATAGGAAGTGAGAACAGAACCATAGACGACAATCGAAAAAACGGAATCGAGATATATCATATAAACAGGAGAGAGGAGTATCATTAATATGGATCAATTTACTGGAAAAATATGGGTTCTTGGTGATGATATCGACACGGACATTATTATTCCTACAGAGTATTTGGCGCTCAAGACAGTGCAGGACATGGCTCCGTATGCATTTTCACCGCTCCGCCCAGAACTTGCAGAGCAAATAAAAGAAGGGGATATTATTGTGGCAGGGAAGAATTTTGGCTGCGGCTCTTCGAGAGAGCAGGCACCGGAAATCATTAAGGCGCTTGGGATTCAGTGTGTGATTGCAAAATCCTTTGCACGTATTTTCTTTCGCAATGCCATCAATAACGGTCTGCTTTTGATAGAAAATGATGTGCTGCGTGATGCAGTCAGCGAAGGCGACGAGATAACGATTACCATCAATGAAGCGATAACACATCAGGGGAAGCAGTACCCCATCACGTCGCTGCCTCAGAATCTAGTAGATATCATCAATGCGGGCGGTCTGGTAAAGGCGATGCAAAAACTTAACAATGTCAAGAATTGTTAAGGAACTGATCAAATGGACAAGTCAAGTGGGATAGGCTATTTTGGATCAGGATGAAATAGATTAGGAGGAAATGCAATGGGTTTAACGATTATAGAAAAGATTGTGAGAGATCATGTTGGCAAGGAGGTACATCCCGGTGAAATTGTGACAGTGAATGTGGATCGTGTAATGATACATGATATTTTTATTCCGTTTGTGGCATCCAAGTTTGAGGAGATGGGATTTACGAAAATCTGGGATGCAGACAGGGCTGTGCTCTTCTATGATCATCTGGTTCCCGCAAGTCAGGTGGACGATACCAGACATTTCCGTATAGGAAATGAATTTGTGGAAAAATATGGTATGAAAAACATCCATCGCGCCGATGGAATTTGCCACCAGCTTATGACGGAAGCTGGATATGTGAAGCCGGGTGATATCGTGTTTGGCACGGACAGCCACACAACTACCTATGGCTGTGTCGGTGCGTTTTCGTCTGGCATTGGGTATACGGAGATGGCAAGTATTCTCGGTACGGGAACGCTCTGGATTCGTGTACCGGAGACGATTAAGGTAAATATCAACGGGAAACTTCCCGCAAATGTCATGGCAAAGGATATTATCCTAAAACTGATCGGAGATCTTGGGGCAGATGGCGCTACTTACAAAGCTCTGGAATTTGCAGGAGACACTGTCGAAAATATGACGGTGGCGTCAAGAATGTCTATGTCTAATATGGCGATTGAGGCGGGAGCAAAGTGTGCACTTTTCACGCCGGATGAAAAGACTGCCGAATATTGTGGGATAGCGCTCACAGACAAAGAGCGGGATTTGGTAGGCGATGCAGATGCGGTGTACTGCAAAGTGATAAACTACAGGGCAGAAGATTTTGTTCCCGTGATGGCGTGCCCATCCAATGTTGATAACGTAAAGCCTGTCTCAGTGCTTGTTGGAAAAGAAATCGACCAAGTATTTATTGGTTCCTGTACAAATGGGCGGCTTGAGGATCTAATGGCTGCGGCAGAAATCTTGAAGGGAAAGCATGTAGCGCCTTTTGTTAAGCTGATTATCACACCTGCAAGCCGAAAAATTTACAGGGAGGCAGTTGCAAATGGAACTATGGCAGTGCTTGCGCAGGCGGGCGCGATCATCACACACCCTAGCTGTGGTCTGTGCTGCGGCAGGACTGGAGGCATTATGACCGACGGGGAGACGGTGATTGCCACAA
>CAMWJQ010000133.1 GCA_947174615.1 uncultured Lachnospiraceae bacterium | reverse complement strand
CTATTGAAACGTATCATAGTAAATGTTTTGCGTATTATTAGTCAACACACTCAATTTCTCGTTTGTCTCCCGCGTATACTCAATTTGCTCTATATTTTTGTCTGGATCTGCCAGTAACTCCGCCAACTCGTCAAGTTCACACAGCTCAGCTTCACTCAGGGTCTGTAGTCCACTGCGCAGATATAAAGGTTGATACGAATAAAAGATTTCATTATTCATCAAGGCATGAAAATCCATAAACAAATACTCGCAGACCCCTTCCAATGGATTGGGTGAAAATACTTGCAATTTTTTGTGGAGTGTATTTTTTCTCAAACCAAGCCATGCTTCTGAAGCTGTTACAAACTTTCGACGCGGTAAATCAAATTGACTGTAACCAAAACGCTGTTCATATTCATAATAGCCGTCAACATCTGCCAATACCCATCTGTTTTCCTGAAAATCCCAGTATTCATTCACCCAGTGTTCCATATAGTTGTCGCCTGCATCGCCAAAATCCATAAATCCAGCCCTTGAACGACAAGGGATTCCCTTTGCCTTTAAAATCGCGCTGAACAATACAGAAGCCTGTCGGCAGGATACAGTAATTCTCTTGGTCACGTCCCGGTTCTTTGTAAATCCCGCTTTATCAAGACGCAAAATACCTGCAATCATTGAAACGGCTGTGATATACAGTTCATCTTCATTTTTGAAACGCTGCTTCGGGTAGTTTGAAAATTTCCCATAATAGGTATCTTCCAAATAATGAGACGGCTCTGTAAAATACATGGATGGATGGGTAATCTGGTCACAAACCAACATCCCGATCTCATGGATGTCATCCGGCAGTGATACAATAAAATCATGATAGTACCCTACATCTGTATAAATACTGGTTTCTAAGTAACGCTGATATAAATTTTCGTTCATCTAATTATATAGTTCCTCCTACTGTTTTTGAGTAGGCGCCTGCTCTGATTTAATCCTATCAAATTAAAAAATTTACGTCAATGAAATTTTCAATGAAATTTTCATGCAAATTCTTTTTCGGGAAATTCTTTTTCTCCTGATCCTAACGGAGATTCCGACGTTTCTTCAGATGCTGCCTGTGTATTCTGAACAGCAGGTTTTGGCTGTATCCGTCTCAACATCGTCAATTTTTTGGCTCTCCTACAATTTTCACAGTACATAGAACGCAAACGTGTGTTTTTTGCTGCTTCCACCCTTGTTTTACAGTTTGGACAGATATATTGATCCATCTCTTTCTTTTGGCGTTTCATAGTGTTTGATCATTCCTTTCACTTTGTGATAAATTCTTTGCGTCCGATTTCCCGTCTCTGAAAATCAATAATTGCCATTGTAATATCCTTTATATTTTAATGATAATCCTTTTTCTCAATTCATATTTCCTTCAAATATGTTGTGTATTGGCTGCACTTATAGCATATCATGATTCAAAAAGTGATGCAATGTATGTGTGGCATTTGTTTGTTCAGGAAATTTTATATTTCCGCCAGCTGCACACAAGATAAACAACAGATACCGCAGCGACAAAGCCAAAGACACCCTGACGCACCCATGAAAAACCTTCCTGACATTGCAAAAAATCCAAATCTTTTAAAACTCCATCGACAAAAAGCATGACAGGCACTGAATAATAAAATGGAAATCTGTGTCTGAAATACTGTCCGATCAGCATAGGCAGCACACAGCACAGTATTTTTCCAATTCGGGAAACATTTTGATTCAAAGTATTTGGCACCAGACTCATCAGCGCAATTCCCGGAAACAGCAAAATACTTAATTGACTAAGCTGGAACACAATGCCGCGAACATTATTCCGCCCCAATAGATCAAGAAAAACAGGAACAAACAAACACATGACAGATGCTATAATTGCATGAAACGGACTTTTGCAGTGCGACGAGAAATATAAGGATATCGCTGCAACCTCGACAATCCCAAAAAAGCTTTCAACAATATAGTACCAAATATAGTTCATACTGGTCCATGTTGAGCTATTATGATAATTGTTAAATTCGCGGACAAAAACTTCATCCAACACTTGGCCGCTAAAACAGTCCTGTCCACCCCATCCATATACACTCTTCACAAACAGGAAATCCAAAAGCGTAATCAATACAAATATAGTGCCTGCAACTGTCATGCCTGCCGCAATTTTAGCCGCAATGTCTTCGTTTTTCCCCTCTTTCGTAGTAAACAGCAGTTGTTTTGTATTAAAATAATTTTCTTCAGCGTAGACTGGTGACAGGGAAAGAAGTATGAGAATCATCCCAAGGATACATCCAATTCCCATCACATCGTAGAAAATCTGCCAGCCATAGGTATACTCTAGCTTTAACGGCTTTCCGGTTGCCGCGCTCGCCCGTCCCAAATCTGTCTCTGCAATTGGATAGGTGTGCGTTGCCACATGATAATCACTATGTCCGCGAAAATATCCGTCCGAAAAATGTTCCATGATAAAGTCATTTAAATAATTGCTGTCGAGAAATCTATTATATGGTTCCTCCACTCTATTGGGAAATCCATATTTTTCAACAATTCTTGTGATTTTTTCATCTGTCAAATCCCCACTAAATTCCGCAGTAATCTGTCGGTTCATCTTAATTGCCCGAAATCCTGTATATTTTACGCCGTTAATCGTTGCATCACTATCCATGACACAAGTGTACATATAGAACAGCAAAATTGCAAGTGCTGCCGCGGCGCTGAACAGAAACAGCTTTTTTGAGCAGATTTTATATAGTTCTAGTTTGTATAATCTCATATGTTTCCTCCATTCTGAACCCAAGCTCCTCTATGGTGGCTTCGCTCACACAAATAGTAATATAAATATGCATCCTCCAGAACAGGCTCTACCGCCACCGCGCCCTGATGCGGCTTTTCCTGTGAGACAATTCTAAGCTCAACCTGCCCGCTGCACGCACCACCCCGAAGATTGCTCACTGCATATGCTGCGTTGAGTTCCTCTGCCTCGCTCTCCGATACACTGCACTTCCAGACACAGCCCGCGACAGGTTCCAAAATCTGGGTCTGTGTGCCTGTCTTGATAAATGTACCCTGCTTCATAATCATAATCTTATCTGCAATATATTCCACATCCGAAACAATATGCGTTGACAAAATGACAATGCGGTCTTTGCCCAGCGCGCTGATGATATTTCGAAAACGCACACGCTCTCTTGGATCAAGACCTGCTGTCGGCTCATCTAAGATTAGTATTTGGGGTTCATTTAAAAGCGCCTGCGCAATACCGATACGCCGCAGCATCCCGCCGGAAAATGTCTTTAACTTGTTGTTTCGCGCGTCTGTCAGTCCCACCATCTCCAGCATTTGGTCAATTCGTTCTTTTGCTGTCTTAGGCTCGATGGCTTTTAATGCCGCAATATAGTTCAAAAAACGCACAGCGCTAAAATCCTTATAATAACCGAAATCCTGCGGCAGATAACCCAAAAGGTTTCGATAGGCGCCTCCCAGCTGTCTGATTGGGACTGCATCATATGTGATCTGTCCCTGTGTCGGTTTCAAGATGCCGACAATCATGCGCAGCAATGTTGTCTTTCCGGCGCCGTTTTCACCGAGAAGTCCATACACGCCGTGTTCAAAATGCACTGTCAAATCCTGCACTGCCTTTTTCTCCTGTTTTTTGTCTTTGTATACCTTTTCAAGTCCAGTTATCACTAATCTGCACATATAATTTCCCCCTTATCCAATATTTTAAAAAACCAATTGATCTGTATGGTAAAAATACCAGCTCCCACAAGCAGCGCGGCGAACCAGAATACCATCGCAGAAGCTTCGTACAGGATGGGCATGGAAGCGAGTATACTCCAGAGAAATGCGGAAAAAATACTGGCAGCAGTCAGCGCCAAAATATTTCTCCGCCCAATCTCTGTGAGCATCACTGCCAGACAGACACATTCTGTAGATACAAAGGGAACAAGAATATACATTCCTGTGACCAAGATATTTTTTTCCAGTCTTATAGTCGCAAAAATAGTCGAGAGCAGCAATGCCGCTAAACTGAGAACACCTGAATACGTCATCTGAAAGGCGGTGAGCTGACGCACATTAAAGTAACAGCTCGCTTCCAGCTCTGTCATCCTTGAAAAAAACGTACTGCCAACTTCCAGCACGGACAAAGCGCCAAGTGCACCAGAGAAGATCATGCCGTACTTCTCCCAAGATTGTATATCATACCAGTTTGCCCAGACGAATACTACCATACCAATACAAGCAGCCAAATGCCCCCAGAAAATACTTTTGTTCATATAACGAAGCTGTCCAATTACAAGCTGCCATCGCGTTCCCGCTGCATTTTTTATATCTGTATTTCTAGTGCAGATATACTGTATTGTTTCCTGTTTTCTGGACGCATTTATTATGACATTACTGTCATTTTCCAAAAAAACTTTTTTGATATCATCATACTCTTTACGCATAGTTTTCTCCTATTTTTTTCTTGATATTGGCAACTCCCAGACGAAAACGCGATTTCACAGTCGATAGATTGCATCCCGTGATTTTGGCAATCTCATAAAATTTTAGCCCGTCATGGATTCTCAATATCACAACTTCCCGCTGTTCCTGCGAGATGCTTTGCAGCAGTTCCTGCAGATAAATCTCACTGTCGCAGTCGTCAATTGTTCTGGAAGCACTCAAGTGCCCGCCCTCTGCGGTATCTTCAAGCATATCAAAAGATAAGATCTTTTCACGCTGTATGGATTGTCTGTGGAAATAGTCACAGCACAGGTTCCGTGCAATCATAATCAGATATGCTTTGAGATTTTTATATCCGCAGGAATCCATATATTTCATGTATCTTAGAAATACCTCCTGCGTGATGTCATAAGAATCTGTCGGATTTCCAGTATAGTAACGACAGAAACGATAGACATCGTCATAATACATTTCAACTGCCGACTGGACATAGTCCTGCCTGTTTTTCTGATAAATCATTTGTCACTCCTTGCAAGGATCATTTGCTGACCTTTAGGTCAAATTTAATATCGTATACACTATATAAGACTTTGTTAACTCTAAAAAAGATCAATGAAATTTCAAAAATTCTTCCCTATCTATAGACAGTACAAAAAAAGGATGTCGATATAACATCCTTTTTTATCGGTTCTCTGGTAACAGTTCGGTCTAAAGATTCCTGTTACTATAATTCTGAGATTACCTGCTCCACTGCATCATACCTCGGCGCCATAAGCTGCTGTATGAGTATCTTGTAGGGATCGACCTCATTGCTGAGTACCATTTTGGTGATGACAGGTGAAAATCCGCTCACAAGCGCCACGCCGAGTGGATTTTCCCGAACGGGAATGGTGTTTGTCCTGCTTCGGATATTCCAGAACACCAGCCGCGGCAGCCGATAGCCATGAGACGCGTATCTCTTGGCAAAGCGTTCAAAAAGCTTCTCATCAGGCGATACCCAATTGCCGTTGACAGCGCACCTTGTCGCGGAGTCAAACTCCATATCTGACAATATCAGCAGATTTTCCGGAAGATCCTTCTGCGGCATCCGATACTTAAGCGCTGTATCCAGTATCAGCTCAAATACTGCCTCTATGTTTGTATTTGCCACCTCATTGTAATGGATTGCAATGCACAGTTTATCATACAGTGTTTTTCCTTTTGACAAATCCACAAACTGTGGTGTCTGGCTGAACGTGATATAGGTATCCTTAAACTGTCCTGTACAGCGTTCTGCAAAATAGATCGCAAGCGCATTTGCCACTTCCAGACAGGAGACACTGGAACCGCCGGGTTTTAACCACATGCTGCGAGAACCGTCTGCAATACAGAGTGTATTTCCTGCTCCCTGTACATAGTCAGGCAATGCCTTCCACAGCTCTTCTATAGTGTCATCTGTCGGCTTAATATAGATCCAGCCTGGTTTCTTCTCATAATCTATATAAGAATGTAGAATGTCGTGTGGATAGAGCACTCCGGCATGTACTGCCTTCTCACCCTTTTTTACCGCACCGAGAAATGCACGGCGGCGCTCCTCATCATTGCGCAGGAATGCAACGTTGTATATTAAATTCGCCCGTGATGGTACTGCCTCATAGTCAATGTCAGCCCATCGCTTTCCACTCATTTTTACTTCCACAACATCCAGATAACTTCTGTAGGAAGCCAGCGTCCTGCGGTACTGCCTGTTTGTCATGGACAGCTTTTTAGCAAGCAGGCGCGCCAGACGTTTTGTGTGGTCGGAAGAGGCATTTTCTGACGGAAGCCACTTCGCACACAGACTGATGGATGCGCCTTTCTCCATGTTCGCACCATCTTCGGCAAGTTGTCTGTGTATCATCTCCGCTGCTTCCTCTGCAAGGGGTGTGTCAATCAGTGCCACGAGAATATCCCACCTTGTATATTCTGGGATCAGCGGCATCAAAGCCCTGGCAAGCTTAGGACGGCTTTGTGCCAGTTCAAGCAGGATTGTCTTGAACAGCCTGCGCTCTCCTAGTCCCTGCCGCACATCACCTGCAAAAAACAGCCACCGCAGCGCAAGTTTTGGCTCCTCATAATAAGCCTTGATAAAACGGTCTATAATTTCGCGTTCTGAGGCGTTTCTGAGTGAGGAGACAGCAAAATTTAAATCAAGCAGCGCTTTCCCTGACGTTCTGTAACCAACTGCACCGTTCTCGGTGACAGATGTATTGTATTCATTGTTCAACATGTTCTTTACATTCTGCATGAATCCCATTTCGATTCCCTCCCTCTGATAAATTAAGTGCGGACGCACCCGGATTCCCTAAGCGTCAATGCATGAAAACCGCAGAAAAACGGAGCTGGCAGGCCTCGAACCTGCGACCTATATGGTGACTGGAAAGTTGCTGCAAGAGCTTTTGACAAAGCTCCTTTTGGCATATTGTTCTATCCATCTGAACTACAGCTCCAATTGGGGCTATTCGGATTCGAACCGAAATATTGAACTGTTGCTGTAAGAATCTTTGACAAGACTCTTTGCTCTGCCATTGAGCGATAGCCCCGAAATAAATTATATTTTTGTTCAATAGGGCTAACCGGACTCGAACCGGTGACACGAGGAATCAATCCAATAGAAAGCTGCTGCAAAAGCTTTTGACAAAGCTCCTTTTTACCTGCTCTATCAACTGAGCTATAGCCCTATATACAGGAGTGGCTTGATGGCACCTCATCGTGGAACCTAAATCCATATGTAAGATTGCTGCGTGCGTCTTTGCCAAGACACGGCTTCAAACCACTCCATGCATTTACTATATCATGAAAAAAATTTTAAAACAATATACCTGTAGTATAATCCAACAGGAAAAAATTAGAGACGCCGCAACATCTCTAATTCCTCTTGTTCTTTTCCTCAAAATCTTCTATGTATTGAATGATGAGCTTCACAGTTCCATCTACGCCGAGGATGCTGCTGTTGATCGAAAGGTCATAGCTGTCAGAACGTCCCCATTTCTTTGTAGAATAATAATTGTAATAACTCTGGCGCTGTCTGTCCTTCTTGATCATCATTTCCCGCGCCTTATCGGCATCAACATTGTATTTTAGTTTGATGCGCTCGATCTTTGCCTCTTCGTTTGCATGGATGAAAAGGTGCAGACAGTTTTTGTACTCCTGCAAAGCATAGTCCGCACAGCGTCCGACAATCACACAGGGCTCTTCCTCCGCAATCTTCTTGATGGTGTCAAACTGTGCCATAAACACTTTGTGGCTGATTGGCATATCCACAAAAGAAGATGAATTGTATCCAAAGGTATATGTGTCCATGACTAAATTATAAAGAAACGAATTAGTCGGTCTCTCATCGTGGTTTCTGAGCATCTCCTCACAGAATCCACTCTCTTTTGCTGCCCGCGAAAGCAGCTCCTTATCAAAACATTTAATGCCGTAATGATTTGCAAGCTTCTCGCCGATCTCATGTCCTCCAGAGCCAAACTGGCGCCCGATTGTAATTATAGTATTCATATGATCCCATCCTTTCTGAATGACATTTATAGAACCTACTCTTATTATATACTTTTTGAACCAAAAATTCAAATTAAAGTTTCGTTTTTTGTATCATTTTATGCCACGCAGTACAGATAAGAGTTTTTCAAAGTATTCTGGAAGCGGTGCTTCAAATTCAACATATTCTCCGGTTCTCGGATGCGGAAATCCGATTGTCATTGCATGTAATACCTGTCCATCCAAATGAAAAGGAGACTTTCGGTTGGAATACACCAGATCGCCTAACAGCGGATGACCGATACTTGACATATGCACCCTGATTTGATGTGTTCTGCCCGTCTCCAGCTGACATTCAATATATGTATACTGGGCAAAACGCTCCAACACGCTATAATGTGTCACAGCATGTTTTCCGTTTTTTTCATTGACTGCCATTTTTTTGCGGTCATTTGGATGGCGCCCAATTGGCGCATTGACTGTTCCCTGTTCCTCCTGGAGTACCCCGTACACGATCGCCCGATACTTTCTTGTGATATCATGTGTTTTGAGCAGGGAAGCGATGGCAGTATGCGCCTCATCATTTTTGCAGACAATGATAGATCCTGTCGTATCTTTGTCAATACGGTGCACTATACCGGGACGCAACACTCCGTTAATGCCTGAGAGTGCGTTTCTGCAATGATACATCACCGCATTGACAAGTGTCCCTTCATAATGTCCGGGGGCAGGATGCACCACCATATTTTTGGGTTTATTGGTAATCAGCAAATCCTCATCCTCATACAGAATATCTAACGGAATATTCTGCGCCGGGATATTCGGTTCCACGCAGTCTGGTATGATAAACCTTACCCTATCATCTACCTTTGCTTTGTAGTTCGATTTGACAGGAGTGTCATTTACAGAGACGTTCCCCTCCTTGATCATTTTCTGGATATAGCTTCTGGACAAATCTTCCAGATAACTGCTGATACACTTATCAATACGCTCGTCTTGCATTTCAGGCAGAATCTCAAATACTATTTCGTTCATAGACTCTCCAATCATTTGATATCGCGGAACTTCTTCGTCCGAAATGTCAGAAATTCCAAATCGGATTCTTTATATACAAACAATAACAAAATGACCAGAAAAATAGAAGACAGTGTCACATAGATATCAGCCACATTAAAAATCGGAAAATTAATCAGGCTGAAATACAAAAAATCAACAACGTAATCGTATCGCAAT